>NZ_JAAVWA010000036.1:0-25000 GCF_017355725.1 Anabaena sp. 54 | reverse complement strand
TGGTTTTCGATCAAAGACAATTAATAATGGCACAGTGCTAGAACGCGCCCAACTCGAAAGTTCATAAATATTGAAGAAAAAATTATCGGGTAGCAACATTACCCAAGGTGGTAAAGAAGGCAGTCCGCGCCAATTATAACAGCCAATTAAAGCTAGATGTAACTTTGTAAAAATCCGAGTTTTGCTAATACCACCTTTAGCTAAAATTAGAGATTTCGCTTTCAGCAATGCGGTATCTGTAGCGGGTACACCTAACAATCTTAAAGCCATATAGGCTTCTACAGTTGTGTTTAAATCTCCACCATCACCATAAAACAATTCCCAACCTCCATGTTCTCGTTGTTGAGAACGGAGATAATTTTCAACTTTATGTAAAGGTCTGGTTTTCTCAGTTCCCCAAATCTTATGTAATAAAACAGCTTCCGAAGTGATGGTAACATTAGACTCTAACTCAGCCCACCAATAACCATCGGGATTTTGAATAGAAAGTAGATGTTTTTGACTTGCGGCTATCGCATCAACAACTTGCTTGACTTTTATTCTATCTTGTGTTTGCATCAAATACCTACCTCAGCACCAAACAATATTTAAATAACATAACCGAATTACGAGAAAATTCTTCCGCAAAATCAGCAAACATTGTATTCTATCCAAGTCAGTAAAAGAATTAAATTTGTCTTTTAAATTTTAAATTGGAGTACAGCAACAGTTATGGCAACAATTATATTCAGTTTGACCCTTCTATCCTTAGTCATTTGGATATTTTTACTCTTATTTTGGGGGCAGTTTTGGCGAGTTAATCACCAATTAGAAGCAAATAAAGATAAAGATATTGATAACAACATCTTACCGACCGTGTGCGTAATAATTCCTGCCCGTAATGAAGCCGATGTCATTCCTGTTAGCTTGCGATCGCTCCTCCTGCAAGACTATCCTGGTAAATTCACCATCTTCCTAGTAGACGATCAAAGTAGCGACGGTACAGCCAACTTTGCCCAAGGAGTAGCCCACGCCCTCGACAAAACCCCACAATTGCAGATTATATCCAGCCCCCCATTACCTCCGGGTTGGACAGGCAAATTATGGGCAATGGAACAAGGTGTACAAACAGCCAGCCAATTAAAACCAGACTATTTTTTACTTACAGACGCAGATATAGAACATCATCCCAGTAACCTCCGCCGCCTAGTTGCCAAAGCCGAAGCACAGAAATTAGACCTCGTATCCATCATGGTACGATTACGCTGTCAAAGCTTTTGGGAACAACTATTAATACCCGCATTCGTCTTCTTCTTCCAAAAACTCTATCCCTTTTCCTGGGTAAATAACCCCAAAAAGGCGATCGCCGCCGCCGCCGGAGGTTGTATTCTCATTCAGAAAGAAGCCCTCAATCGAATTGGTGGATTACAAGTTATTCGTCAAGCCCTAATTGATGACTGTTCCCTAGCCAAAGCCGTCAAATCAACCAAGGGAAAAATCTGGTTAGGACTCAGCACTCTCACCCGTAGCTTACGCCCCTACGATTCCCTCAAAACAATTTGGGATATGGTCGCCAGAAGTGCTTATACACAACTGAATTATTCCCCCTTTCTCCTCCTAGGTAGCCTCTTAGGAATGATCTTAGTTTATATAGTCCCCCCAATAGGAATTATTTTAGGACTGGTATTCGGGAATTGGATAATTACCCTCACCTCTGTCATCGGATACCTGCTAATGACTTTTGCTTACTTCCCAATTACTCGCTTTTACAAATGCTCCCCCGCTTTTGCCTTTAGCCTACCCATAATTGCCTTTATGTATACTTGTATGACACTAGATTCAGCATTACAACATTGGCAAGGTCTTGGAGGCGCATGGAAAGGTAGAGTATATGCCAAATAACAAAATAGGAGAAGCAAAAGCAGCAAAGACAGAAATTTCCCTCTTCTTTTGACTTCTGACTTGGCGTAAGCCATAAGTAGTGGGACAGAATTAATTACACAATGTCATTGCGTAAGCGTTGCGTGGCGTTAGCCATATGGAACGAAGTGAAATGAAGCAATCGCAAGGATTGTGATTGCTTCGCTTCGCTCGCAATGACTGTAAATATTTTTGTCCAATTACTTACTTCTGACTCCTGATCCCTAATCAAGCCAGAGTTTACCCCGTTGACAACCAGTAGCAGACATTTTTCCTAAAAATCCCCATTTTTACCCATTAAACACCAGCCCCAGCATTAACCACACATTAGGATTACTGGTAAAGACAGTAGATCAAAAGTAGTCAGAATATTTAAAACAAGTCCGGATTGGACATTAACAATTAGGGATTAAGTTATAGGAATCTGGACTTGAGAACAGGGAAGAAAAATTTTTCCCATTGATATCAAGTATCATAACCGCAGACTAAAACAGATTGTCATGTTTACAGCCAATGATAAAAGCCCAACTCAGGAATTTGCGTGTTATTGACCTCAACTTCACAGAAACTTCACAACTAATAACACAATATCTAGGCTATACTGTTTTCGGACAATCAAAGTAAACTTTCTAATTAGTGAAAAGCTAAGAGTCCTTAAATCAAATCAGGCATAAACTTCAGCATCTTCCCGCGTCTGGGTGTAGTCGGCAAAAACCCCAAGTCTTAAATAAATAGACCTGGATTTGATTATATGAGGTGAAAAATTGGGTACACAAATATGGATATAAAGAGAGTTTGATCTGGCATAGAAACTAACCGTATCTGACCATCCGAAAAAATTATCTCCACCAACTCTGGCGACTCAACTGCAAGCCAGGGAAGTCTCATCATACCAGGGTATTAACTACTATTCCCCTATTTCCATCAAAAGTTACTCTAACAACTCAAGCTTAGGGGCAACCACGCATATTTACCCCAGAGGTATGAAATTCTGTCGATACTATCACCAACACTCTAGCCACTCAACTACAGCCTAGAGCTATTTCTCAACGCAGATTTATAGCAAATACTTGTGTAACTAGGGTGGAACTACTTATTACACCAGCTTTGCTGTAACCGAAATTTGTCAACCATTGAAGAAAAACTAATAACACTACATCATTATGGAACCACTCACCACAACTGAAGATAGCAGCAATCCATCAATAGAACCATATCCTATCGCTACCACAACTGAAGATAGCAGCAATCCATCAATAGAACCAGATCCTATCGCTACCACAACTGAAGATAGCAGCAATCCATCAATAGAACCAGATCCTATCGCTACCACAACTGAAGATAGCAGCAATCCATCAATAGAACCAGATCCTATCGCCACCACAACTGAAGATAGCAGCAATCCATCAATAGAACCAGATCCTATCGCCACCACAACTGAAGATAGCAGCAATCCATCAATAGAACCAGATCCTATCGCCACCACAACTGGAGTCAGCAGCAATCCATCAACAGAACCAGATCCTATCGCCACCACAACTGGAGTCAGCAGCAATCCATCAACAGAACCAGATCCTATCGCCACCACAACTGGAGTCAGCAGCAATCCATCGATCATAACAAGTGAAAATAGCCCAGTTGAGGAGATCCCATTTGAAGCAGCCCTACCAGATTCTAATTCCAGCAGTGACAATGAAGAGGTATTTTTGATCGGTATAGATCCTGTAACTGGCGAGACTATTGTTATCGATCCTGTAAGTGGTGAGATTATACCCACTTCCACTCCCATATCCAACAACAACGGCTTTACTATCAAGGGTGTAAGTAGCGATGAGTTCGGCTACTCAGTTAGCGCTGTTGATATTAACGGTGATGGAATTGAAGATATCGTCATTGGTTCACCTTCGAGCGATCCTAATAACAAAAGCAACGCCGGAAAAACCTATGTAGTCTTTGGTGAAAGAGATTCACTTAATCGAACCATAGATGTCTCTAGCCTCGATAACACTAAAGGCTTTGTGATCAATGGGGCTAAAGCAGGCGATAAATCCGGCTATTCTGTTAGGAATATTGGGGATATTAATGGTGATGGTGTTGATGACCTAGCCATTGGATCACCTGGTGCAAATGGGAATAGTCTCGGCTCTGCTTATGTCATCTTTGGCAGTAACGACCCCAACTATTTTAATAGTCCCATCGAACTTTCCAACCTTGGCAGTAAGGGCTTTAACATTCAAGGCAGTGGATTTAGTAGTAATGCCGGTTGGTCTGTTAGTGCTGCGGGCGATATCAATGGTGATGGCATCAAAGAGCTATTAATTGGCGCAACCAATCCTGGTGACAACGGATCAGGGACTATAGGTGAAAGCTATGCCATCTTTGGGAAAGAGAATTTTGACTCAACCCTAAACCTCGACGACCCAAACTTTGGGCTTGATGACGGTTTGATTATCTACAGCTATAACCCGGATAACCCAAGTGATGACAACAATAGCTTAGGTTATTCTGTCAGTGACGCTGGGGATATCAACGGTGATGGAATTGATGACCTCATCATTGGTGCGCCCTATGCGAATCCCAATGGTAACAATTCTGGCAGCAGTTATGTCATTTATGGGCGTAGCAATGACAACCCCTTTACTGATGATATTAACATTGCCAACCTCAGTAGCAGCGATGGCTTTGTCATCAACGGACAAGATGCTGATCAATCAGGACTCTCTGTTAGCAAAGCTGGGGATATCAACGGTGACCGCATCGGAGACTTGATTATTGGTGCGAAAGGCAAAGGCTATGTGGTCTTTGGCAAACAAGATTTTGGTTCTAGCATCAATCTTTCTGACCTTAATGGTAGCAATGGCTTTACCATCAATGGTATTTCAACCCTTGATAACTCCGATTGGTATGTCAGTGGTGCTGGGAATATTAACGATGATGACATTGATGACATCATCATTGGGGCAAAAAATGCTAATAATAATGTTGGACAAGTCTACGTCATTTATGGCACAGAGGAAGACTTTGCACCTACCTTTGAACTCTCAAGTCTCGAAAGTCCCGACAGTCAAAATGGCTTTATAATTGACGGTGCTTCTATAGGTGATAAGTTAGGTAGCTCGATCAGTAATGGAGATTTTGATGGTGACGGTGTTAACGATTTAATTATTGGCGCACCTGGATCAGGGAAAGTCTATGTGCGGCTTGGCACTGGCACTGATACTGACACGGGAACCGACACGGGAACCGACGCTGGCACTGATACGGGAACTGATACGGGAACCGACACGGGAACTGACACGGGAACCGACACGGGAACTGACACGGGAACCGACACGGGAACTGATACGGGAACTGATACGGGAACCGACACGGGAACTGACACGGGAACCGACACGGGAACTGACACGGGAACCGACACGGGAACTGACACGGGAACCGACACGGGAACTGACGCTGGCACTGATACGGGAACCGACGCTGGCACTGATACGGGAACTGATACGGGAACCGACACTGGCACTGATACGGGAACCGACACTGGCACTGATACGGGAACTGACACTGGCACTGATACCGGAACTGACACTGGCACTGACACTGGCACTGACACGGAAACTGTTAACGTTAACGATTTCCTCTCACTAATTAGTGATAATGTCTTCAATATCAAAGATAACGACGGCAAAGTGACACTAGAAGTAAAATTGACAGGATTCAATTTTAATGGTTTCTATGAAATAGGAGTATTTGCTGTTGATGATGCGTCTGGTAGAATAGATGGAATTGCCCCAGGTGAACCTGGTTATGCAGAAAAAGCATTAGCAAAAGGTCAGATAATTTTCTCTACTATTACTAATCTTCCTGCTGGATTTGATCTCACTAGCCTCGGTAGGTTATTAGAGTTTAACTCCAATGACAATTTGAGATTCTATTTAGTAAAAGATGGTTCAACCGATTCTGTACTGAATAAGAACACACCCATTGGCAATGTTCTCTTTGCCAACCCTTCTACTGTAAAAATTACAGACTTGGGGTCTAATAGTTTCTCTCTAAATTGGGAAGATGGTTCTGGTAATCCAAGTGGATTCGACGATTTGCAAGTCCAGATTCAAGCAAATGATAAATCTATGCCTTTGGGTACAGCTTTGCAAAGTAAACCACAAGGCGAATCGCTGGATTTACGGGGTATTACTAGTGCAGTAACCGCTGATTTTACTGTTTACCGAGAAGCAAGTTACAACAATTTCGTTGGTTTCTATCGCGTAACTGATGGGAATGGCGGTATTGATACTAGTGGTGATGGTATCGCTGATATCCTCCCAGGACAGGATGGTTATGTGCAAGCGGCTCTAAATGGTCGTGTTTCTGATGTTAGTTTGAACGTGAATAACGGCGGAACAGCAGGTTTCAATACTACCCTTCAAGGTGGTGCTATGTATGTACCATTTCTTGTGGCTAATGGTACACTTGATGCCCTACTTGATAGAAATCCTAATAATAACCCAGATATTTACTTCGCCTTCTTGGGGGCTAACTCAGATGGTGTTGATCATGTGCGGATATTAGGTGATAATACCTTTGGCTTTGAGGATTTACGTGGTGGTGGTGATAAAGACTTCAATGATGTGATTGTTAAAGTCAATTTGGCACCAGTAGTTTAGCTTAAAAGATATTTCTCCGGTTTAAATTCTGTTTAGATCCCCGACTTCTCTAAGAAGTCGGGGATCTTATGGGTCTATTGGACATTCTTGCCTTAAGCCGTAAACAATAATTGTGTGACTGTTGTTAAAGCTTTGAGTCCTTTTAATGAACCGGTAATTAATCGAGTTGCTGCTGGGGGTTGACGGATTAATTCCCAAGCTAAGGGTAAAGGTTGTAATGAGCCATCTGCACCAATTGCTGATGTGATATTGGGGATGTCATGGTGAGCATCATCGCTAACTACTCGCAGGATGGCTACTTGTACTGGTGGAGAAACTGCGTCAGATGGTTGCTGGAAAAATTCGAGAAAAGCGTATCCTTCCATATCTACAACGTCAGCACCGGATTGTTCATGTAACTCGCGTTTTTGTGTGGCTTTATATAAGAGGCGATCGCTCGTTAACCCTTTGACTAAAGATACATGATCTCCAAGTTTATTATGTATATCTGCGGTAAAGGAATTATCGCCCTCTTGCAGATTTCCTTGATAAAGACAATTTTGATATAAAACAATATCTCCAATTTGATATTTTTGGCTCAAGCTACCGCATAAACCCATCATCAGCATCCGATTTGCTTGATTATGGGTGAATTGTTGTAAATATTTCCGCACTGGTTCAATTCCCATTGGTATCGCTAATACCTTGGTTTGAGAATTGGGGACGCGCCTTAATCCGCGACAGACGGCTTGATATTCTGCTCCCTGGGGGACTAAGATTAGAGTTGACATAAGAATGGGAAATTTAGGTTCAGGAGTTCAGGAGGTAGGGGCGCAGGGCCTGCGCCCATTCAGGAGTTCAGGAGGTAATTTTTAAATGGATAAAATAGCTAAATATCGAGAATATATTCAAACTTTGTTAACTAATTACGCCAAAGATGATGAAGAAGAAGAACTACAACTGATTTTTGATACCCAAAGGGATCATTACCAATGGATGAATGTCGGCTGGCAAGAACTACATCGAGTTTATCGTAGTGTCATGCACTTTGATATTAAAGATGGCAAAATTTGGCTACAACAAAATTTGACAGACCAAAATCCTGCTGAGGAGTTAGTAAAAATGGGTGTTCCCAAAGAAGATATTGTGTTGGGGTTGCATCCACCCTACAAGCGTCCATATACAGATTATGGTGTTGCTTAGAATACTTTGAACAAGGAACGAAAGGATTAAGGATCTACCATGACTAAACATCTACAACCATTTTCACCCTAGAAGTTCTATACTAGCCTGTCAGTTGTCAGTGATCAAAAGACTGACAAATAATGACCAAGGACTCAAATAATTTTATCAGATGGTACAGACCAATACACAATCTACACGCGAAAGCTTCAATATTTCCAAATTAGCGATTAAGTTTTCTTGGTTGACAGTGTGTTTTTGGATAGGTATAGCGGTAGCTGGTATCCTGGCATTCAGTTCCCTCAAATATGCTTTATTTCCAGATATCACCTTTCCGGTAGTGGTGGTAAATGCCCAAGCACCCTTAACATCTGCCCTAGATACGGAAGAACAACTAACTAAACCCCTGGAGGCAAGTCTCAAATCACTGGCAGGTCTTGAGGATATTCGTTCATCAACCTATCCTGGTCAAACTGCCGTAATTTCCTCTTTTGTGGTGGGGACAAATTTAGAAACTGCGACCAAGAAAATTTCTCAAATCGTCAATCAATTAAATCTACCCAAGAATGCCACTAAAAAAATCATCCCTTTGAATCTGAACGAATCAGCGGCTGTTAGCTATGCCATTGAAAGTGCTACTGGGAAGATTGATAATTTACAGCAACTAGCAAAAGCGAAAATTGTCCCAGCGATCGCTAAATTACCAGGAGTTCTCAAAGTCTCCCTCTTAGGAGATGGCAACACAAGGAGTCAGGAGCGCAGGGGCGCAGGGTCTGCGCCCGTAACTCCCATAAGTCAGGAAGAAGAAAGAAGAAGGAATGTTTTATTACCCTCATCTGGCACTTTAGTAAGATTCAATGGTAAACAGGCTTTAGCCTTTCAAGTAATTAAAAAAGGTAATGCCAACACCCTAGAAGTAGTCAGTCGGGTAGAAAAAGAAGTACAACAGCTAAGGTTGAGCTTAAAAGATGTCACCCTCACCTTAGCTGCTACCCAAGCTGAATATATTCACAACGCCACCCATTCCACCATAGATGCACTGATTGAAGCGATCGTCCTCTCAGTAGTTGTCATCTTTCCCTTTTTATGGAATTGGCAAGCCACCCTAATTTCTGCCTTAGCTATTCCCGTGTCTTTGTTAGGGACATTTATCGTCATGGCGATATATGGCTTTAACCTAGAAACCATCACTCTGTTAGCCTTAGCTTTAGTCATTGGCTCGATAGTAGATGATGCCATAGTTGATGTAGAAAACATCATGCGGCATATAGAAGAAGGAAAAACCCCCCGCGAAGCCGCACTCATAGCCACCAATGAAATTGGTTTAACTGTCACCGCAGCCACTTTAACAGCAGTAGCGGTATTTTTGCCTATCGGTTTAATGGGTGGAGTCATTGGTCAATTTTTCAAACCCTTTGGGATTACAGTTTCCGCTGCGATGCTGACATCTTTATTAGTAGCCCGAACCTTATCACCCGTCTTAGCTATTTACTGGCTCAAAGCTAAATCATCCAGTTCTCCCCAAAAGCAAAGTAAAATTTGGCTAGAATTTGATCAGGCTTACCGTAACTTGTTAGCCTGGTCATTGCAGCACCGCTTAATAGTTGTCGGCTTGGCAGTTGGTAGTTTAATAGCTGGTTTAGCCCTGATTCCCCTAATTCCCAAAGGGTTTATTCCCAAACTTGACCGAGGAGAATTTAATATTGTCTATACTGCTCCCTTACCTAATCTTCCTGGGAATCTTGGACAAGCGGGGCAAGGAGGACGACAACAACCAGGAGGACAACCAGGACAAGCGGGACAAAAAGATAAATTAGAAAATTCGTCTTTGTCTGCTGCGGCTTTAGCTGCTTCATCATCTTCTATTCCCATTCCTAATCCTCTAAACGATTCTTTGGATGTTGCTAAGAAACTGGAAGAAGTAGTGAGGAAGTCCCCCGCAGTAGCAACGGTATTTACTACTGTCGGTTCTCGTGAAGGTGAGCCAAACAAGGGTACGCTGTACATTAAGCTGAAAACAGACTCAGAAGTGAAAACGGCAGAAGTACAAGACCAACTCCGCGCTGCTTTGCCAAAATTGGCGGGTGTAACTACAAGTGTAGAAGATATTCAGTTTGTAGACACAGGTGGACAAAAACCTCTGCAAATAGCCTTACAAGGTAATGATCTTCAAGCCTTAACGACGGCAGCTAAAGCAGTAAAAGCCCGAATTGAGAAAATATCTGGGTTTGCTGATATCACTATCACAGGTGCATCTGATCAACAAGATCCAATTTTACAAATTGAACGTTTGAATAATCAGCGGGTGGCTTATATCGGCGCTAATCTGGGTCAAAATTTAACTTTGGGTGATGCGACGGATAAGGTGGTAGCAGAAGCTAAAGCAGTTATACCTGCGGGTGTTTCTTTGAATTTGGGAGGAGATTCTGCCCGTCAGAATGAGGTTTTTGGGAGTTTTGGCACGACTTTGGGATTATCAGCACTTTGTATTATTGTGGTGTTAATTTGGTTATTTAAAAGTTGGGTAGACCCCATAGTTATTGGTCTTTCTTTACCTTTAGCAATCGTGGGGGCGTTGTTGGCACTGCTATTTACAAAAAGTGATTTTGGGATGATATCTCTAATTGGTTTTGTATTTTTGCTGGGGATTACTAACAAAAATGCCATCTTAATTGTAGATTACATTAACCAGTTAAGAGATTCTGGACTAGAAAGAACTGAGGCAATTCTCAAAGCTGGACCTGTCCGGTTGCGTCCCATTATGATGACAACTGCGGCGACAATTTTGGGGATGGTTCCCATTGCTTTGGGTTTAGGTGCGGGTTCAGAATTGCGATCGCCTATGGCTGTATCTATAGCCGGTGGTTTGGTCAGTTCTACTATTCTCAGCTTGTTTGTTGTCCCCGTATTTTACGCCATTTTAGATGATTGGTTTCCTAGAAAGAAGATAAAACAATAAAAACTCGTAGGGTGCGTCAAAAGTTAATTTAATAATTAGATGATGAATTAACAAGTTTGACGCACCGTTTCAGTAGAAAACTTTTAATTCTTAATATCCCTAACTTCTTGAACAAATTGGGGATATTTCACTAATATATCTATCGTCAGATATAGCTATATCTAACTCTTGGGGATGAAGTTAAGTGAATCGTTAAAGCCTAGAATACACTTACTATTGCCAAAGCCACCTTTAGTTTTAAATATTAAATTATAAGTTGGAGGTAATCAGTCATCATGTTTAGGACTTCTCTCACTCATAATTGTTTGATTGATAAGACAAATTATTGATTTGAATACTGGAGATAAAAAAATGGAATATACCGAGTTTATAACCCATGTTCAAAGTTTAGCTCAATCGGAACTTCGTGAAGAAGCAGAAGTTGCTACTCGTGCTACTTTTGAAAGTATTAAAAAAATTATTCCTAGTGATGAAAGAGAAGAATTAGCAGCACAAATACCCCAGGAATTGAGAGAATATTTGTATGGAGGTGAAACAGAACCTATTCAATCTTTGAATTTACAAGAATTTATTAAATGTATCAGTGACAAAGAAAAGGTAGAACCCACGATAGCTGCTATTCATGTGCGGGCTGTTTTTGCTGTTGTACAACTTGCTGTTTCTCCGGAAAATTTCCGCAGATTTTATAAATATTTCTCTCATGATTATGAGGAATTATTTACCATCTCACTCGCTTAGTTAAAAGAGATTTGTAAAGGGAAAATTTGAAAATACTCGATTTCTCTAAGAAGTCGGGTATATTTTTGTTTACTAAATATTGAAAATGAATTACTATAGATACAGAATCATCAAAATTAAAGTTAATTTCAGGAATTATGCTGACTTTTACTCAACGTCAACCACCTAATGATGATACTATAGTTACTTTCACTCTTTCACTGACTGCGGAAGAACGAACTCGTAGCCGCCATAAATTTACATTAGCAAATGGTAAGGAAGTTTTTTTGCGTTTGGCTAGAGGTACAGTATTAAATGACGGCGATATTCTCATAAATGAAAATGAAAGTATGAATATGAGAATTATTGCTAAACCTGAACCAGTTTTAACTGCATTAGCAGAAATTCCTTTATTATTAAGGGCTGCATATCATTTAGGAAATCGTCATGTTCCTGTAGAAATAACTTCGACTTATTTACGCTTATCTCCAGATGCAGTTTTAGCTGCTATGTTAATCCAATTAGGGTTAGAAATTAAAGAGGAAGTTGTACCTTTTCAACCAGAATTAGGGGCTTATGGAAATCACTCTCACACATAGCCATTTTTTGGCGATTTTACAATTAGCAAGTCCAGCTTTACCTGTTGGTGCTTATGGCTATTCAGAAGGGTTGGAAATGTTAGTAGAAAATGGGACTATTACTAATATTGAAAATCTTCAAGATTGGCTAAAATCTGAGTTAATTTATGGCTCAATTCGCCTAGATGCGGCAGTAATGACGAGGGGTTTTCATGCTATCCAATCAGGTGATAGGTCGGCTTTAAAGCGGTGGAATTTATGGTTATCGGCGGCGAGGGATACGGAGGAATTACGGGCTGCTAGTTGGCAAATGGGACGTTCTCTGATGCAATTATTGGGGAAACTAGAACCGGATATTTTACCTGTGGTGAATGCTGTGGGTTATCCTAGCAATTATGCGATCGCATTTGCTATAGCTTGCGCTCATTGGGATATAAATATTCAAGTCTGTTTATTAGCTTATTTACACAGTTGGGCGAATAATTTAATTACCGCTGGTATTAAAATTATTCCGCTGGGACAAACTGCGGGACAACAGTTATTACTGGGTTTACAACCTTTATTAACTACTACTGTGGAGGAAATTTTGCTCATGGAAGATGATGATTTAGGATGTTGTAATTGGGGTTTATCTTTAGCAAGTATGCAGCACGAAACCCAGTACACTAGATTATTTAGGAGTTAAAAATTATGACGGCTTTAAGAGTAGGAGTTGCAGGTCCTGTGGGTTCAGGAAAAACGGCTTTAGTAGATGCTTTATGTAAGAATTTACGGGAAAAATATCAATTAGCAGTAGTGACAAATGATATCTATACTCAAGAAGATGCTCAATTTTTAGTCCGTTCTCAAGCCTTAGAAAGCGATCGCATTTTGGGTGTAGAAACAGGAGGTTGTCCCCATACTGCTATCCGTGAAGATGCTTCCATGAATTTAGCCGCAATTGAACAATTAGAAGAGAAATTTACCAATTTAGATTTAGTCTTTTTAGAAAGTGGTGGAGATAATTTAGCTGCTACTTTTAGTCCTGAATTAGTAGATTTAACAATTTATGTCATTGATGTGGCTGCTGGTGATAAAATCCCCCGTAAAGGTGGTCCAGGTATCACTAAATCTGATTTATTAGTGATTAATAAAACCGATCTTGCTCCCTATGTGGGTGCTGATTTGAATGTCATGGAAAGAGACGCAAAAAAAATGCGTGGTGATAAACCTTTTGTTTTTACAAACCTGAAAACTCAAACTGGATTAGGAGATGTAATTCAGTTTGTGAATGCAGCTATTTGTTAATTGTTTGAAGTGGCTAACACCACGCTGCGCTATCAGGATTTTTAGGATTAAAGGATTTTCATGAAGTTAGCTTGTAATTGATATTATGATGGTACGATGTAACTAATATATAGTAATCATAAGTTATCTTACAAACCATGATTGAATAATTGTCTATCTTAATGTACAATTTATGATATTCAAATTTTCAACAGGTAATAAAAACAAATTGACTACTATCGGATGACTGGTTGAATATATGGAATAACACCAGTTTTTACTGCCAAAATATAGTCAAGCTTGTTTATAAAGGTCAAGTTTGGGGATTGGTGAAATACAGTCTTTATCCATATTTTTATCCTGAAACCGCTCCTCCCATATTTATGGAAATAAACAATATAGAAGCATACCCTACCAGTCGAGGAGATGTTACTTCAAGGTTAATTGAACCTATTGGTAAATGGTTAATTTGGTATGCAATAAAGGTTGCTTTCGAGTTTTGCCAGGTAACACCAGTGGAATCATTCATTTCGCTGGAAGCTTTGGATGAAGCTGTGGCATACTATAGGGATAAGGTACAGATGGAATATCTTGGTTTTTTAGGTAGCACTCCTAGTGGAGAAGACTTATATGTATTCAGATTTTCACGAACCGCAGCAGCAGAATTTTGTCAACGACATGAAACCAGATGGGGAAAACCAAAGTTATATGAATAGTAATGAAATAATGGCAGGATCAAAAGAGATAATGACTCATGCTCAAAGACAGGCTTTTTTGAAAACATCTCGTTTAGGTAAGCTACTTGGAGTTGCACATTTACTTCCTGAATCTGACGTACAACCAACTATATTATCTATCAGTGAAAAAACATTTACCAAAAATGTTTTAGAATCCCCTATCCCTGTTTTAGTAAATTTTACAGCCCCTTGGTCGGAATTCTGTAAAATTATTCATCCTTTGTTGCTACAATTTCAAATTCAATGCAGTGATAGAATAAAACTAGTGGAGATAAATGCCGATCAAAATTTTAAACTATCTAATACTTATAGGCTTAAATCCCTACCAACTTTATTGCTGATTGAAAATGGTATTGTCAAGCAGAGGTTAGAAGAATTTCGTTCACAAGAAGATTTACGTCTAGCATTAAAGAGCATTCAAATCAGCTAAGTAGGTTGGCGTTGAAAATTGTCGTTATGGCAGGGCAAGAGGCAAGAGGCAAAAGGCAAGAGTAAAGAGGTTTTGGGCGATTTTACGTTTCTTTACACAGTTTGGTTTTATTGTGTTCACCTACTTATAACAATAACAATAGTTACGCTGAAAAAATTGATCAGCTAAAATTTACAGGTTAAGATTACAGGCTCTTGCGTCTCTTTTATGGTGATTGAGATTGAGGATTGATGATAACAAAACCCTTACGGGACAAGGGTTATAAACAATTATTTCCATATTTTCAATGAAATGCCTACACAATAGGGCTTTCAATGATTTTGAACCAGGTTTTCCATAAAAATAACCGAAGAACCTTAAATACTGTGACATAAAATAGGATGGTAGGAAAAGTAGTTATCATTGATATTTAGGTTTTTATTTCCTTCCCCTGATGAATTGTCTTGTAAAAATCCAACGGAATTACTATATGTATAATTACAAACAAGCTATTTTATCATTATTTTTAGTTGTATCCTGCACTGTTATTAGTAGTTGTGATTCTAGCAATACTGCTGATAACCCAACTCCAGAAACAATACCAAATAGCAAAATTAACCCCAAGAAACTACAGAAGTCTCCCACTCCCACAGTTGAGCCATATTCTAACAATAAAGCCATTTCTGGGAAAACTACTCACGTCACGGTATACACAAGTGATGCTCAATGTCAAGAGCTAATTCCTCAAAAAGCTGACGTTTCCGCAGCAGAACCCATGAATGAAGCCATAGGTAAAATATTTAAAGAACAAAGTACAGCAGATTTTAGCGTGTCTGGTTATCGTGTCAATGTAAAAAACGGTGTTGCAATTGTTGATATCCGCATCTCACCAGATTCCAAAAGACAAGTATCTTCTCTTTCTAGTTGTGAACAGTTTGCGTTGTTTAGCAGTGTCCGCAAAACATTAATTAGTAATTCTCAGTGGAAAATTAAAGATGTCCGCTTTACTGAACGGGGAGAGGATATTATTCTTTAAAGTTTTTTCAAGATAAAAATTTAACCAGCAAAATTTAGGTGTATTTTAGCGGTAGAGACACCTGTATAGATTCAGATTCATCTAATTTACCCTGTTGTCTACCTGGACGATGAAACGGTATTACCAAAACTTCTTTTGGTTTTATATCGTGTCTCTCAATTAATCCAGCAAAATATTTTTTCAACAACTTTAATAAAGTCTTTAGGGACTTCCAAGAAATAAATTATCCTGATTAACGAACCACAGAGGCGCAGAGGACACAGAGGAATAAGGGTTTGAGAGATTTTTGCGTTAGGTGGTTGAGTATTTTTTTATTTGGAAGTCCCTTAGCTTTGACGCTTGGAAAAATACTCATACTAAAACACTTAATGGCTTAACAATATAATCTTCTTTAGGACTGTTTAACTTTGAAGTTCTAGAGCAGGGAACTAGCTACGCATCCCCTGGTAGGTCTTTAACTCTTACCTCTAACGTAGTTCGGTTAAGAACTGAGTCCAACTAGGCTTTTACAAGCCCTCACTTACCCGAAGGGAAGTGATGGGTGGTTGACCCTCTCATCCTGGACATCTTGATTCTGACAAGTTGCCCCTGCCCATACCATAAAAGTGCTATATTTACTTATAACCCAAGTATGGTAAAGATTTCTAGTGATTTTGCCCAAATGCAAAAACACGATATTAAAATCAAAAAGTCTGAAGTTAAGGGGATAAAATTAATGGACATCAAACTAATTTTAGTGGGTTTAACTGTTATATTTACGGTTTCGTGCTTATTCTTTGGTACGAAAAATGGCTTTTATGATTCCGATAACTATCATGGTAACGGTTCTGCACATTAACAAGAGTGACAACTTAGGTTTCCAACTTTTTTGAACTTTGCAGAGGAATATTGCTAAAAGCCAACTTTCTCAGCCAATAGTTTGATTGAGGGGAGGAGCAAATAATGAATAATATATCAATTGATGCTGGAACAACAGCTAACGAGTTGGAATGCTTTCCCTATAGTGTTCAGCATCAAGATGAAGGGGTGTGTCTACTGGTCAGGATGGGACCACACCGGATCATGTTAGATTTCGGTTTGACAAATATTTCCCCTGTAGCACAGGAAATGACTCAATCGGCACATCATGGGATACCAGCGGATTTAGTCCTAATTAGTCATGCTCATCCAGATCATGCCAGAGGCTTATTAACACTACATCAAGCTTTTCCCCTATTACCTATTTATGCTAGTGAGGTAACAACGAAGTTATTACCGCTAAATTGGCCAGATGAAGAACTACCAGGAATTCTCTCATTTTGTCAGGCATTACCATTGCGATCGCCTGTAGAAATCAGAGAAAATTTAATAGTAGAATTATTTCCCGCAGGTCATTTACCCGGTGCTGTGGCGATTCTCCTCACTTACCACACCCCCAACCGTGATTATAAATTACTTTACACAGGTGATTTTTTCCTATCCAACTCCCGTTTAGTCGAAGGGTTGCGACTAGATGAACTCCGGGGTTTAAATTTAGACGTGCTATTAATTGAAGGTAGTTATGGTACATCCCGTCATACCCATCGTCGTAACCAAGAAAATCAACTAGCAGAAAGGATTCATCGCGCCATTAGTTCTAGTGGCACAGAGAAAAACAATTCAGTAATTTTACCAACCCCAGCATTAGGATTAGGTCAAGAATTACTCATGCTGTTACGTTCCCATCACCACTTTACAGGTCGAGATTTAGATATTTGGGTTGATGGTGCTGTAGCTGCTGGTTGCGATGCCTACTTAGAACTTTTACCCCATCTCCCCGCCGCTGTCCAGAATTTTGCCCGACACCAACCTTTATTTTGGGATGAACGGGTAAAGCCTCGTGTAAGAAGATTAAAGCCGGAAAACCTAGCCACTTTAGGGACATCTCCTTGTATTGTTCTCACGGACTCTTCCGCAGATTTACGTAAATACTGCCAATATAACACAGGCAATTGGTTGATTCTTTTACCGGAAAAAATTGATCTTCCCGTTAACCCAGAATATTTAGCACCAACGAAATTTGAAAGTTATCTTTTAGCGCAACATAGTGATGGACCAGGAACAACCCAGCTAATTCATAATTTACGACCCCAGCACGTTATTTTTGTGCATGGTTCTCCCAGCTATCTAGCAGATTTAACTTGCTTAGAAGAGCTACAAAACCGCTATCATGTCCACTCACCAGCAGCCGGAACTCTAGTAGAATTACCAATTGGGGAAACATTTTTACAACCTGCCGCCCCAGAAACTAATTATGAGGGAGAGTTGACGGAATTAGGTACTGTTATTACCATCACTCTCCCTGATACAGTAACAGCAGACCCCCGCTGGAGACAATTCGCTGACACGGGTTTAATAGAAGCGCGTTGGCAGGGCGAAGACCTGGTATTGCGGGGGTTATCCCCACGAGAACTTGTAAACCCCAATCATCTTCGCCCTAATTCTGGTGATGTTGCGTGCTGTGGTAGCTGCCGACACCAAAGGGGGCAACGGTGTTGGAACCCCGCTGCCCCCTTATATAATTTCAAAGTTACCCTTGACGGATACTGTCCTGCTTTTGAACGCTTGACGTGAATTTAATTTAGGAGCGTTTAATAAGCCATTAGCAATCAGCATTGAGTTAATTTTGGGTTCAATTCCGCCACCTCTACAGGTGGAATGTTGCTGAGGTGGGGTTTAAATCCTCTTGTTAACAACACGCTGACGGCTCTTTCAATCTGGATTTAGGTCAGTATAAGGGTTAGGGATACGCTCTGCTTCTGGACATTCTTCAGTTGTCAGCGGATCTATGTTACCGCGTTGCACTGAAGCTAATTTTTGAGTAACAGATCCGATGCTTTCAAGACGAACCATCTCCTCCCAAGAACAAACTTCATCTTCTTCGTCTGTCTCATAGCGTAAAGTCACTAAATCGCCCTCGATATCAATGATGCGGGCCCGCTCTATCCAGCGTTGCTGATCCCGCAAAAAAACACATACCTCCCGCCCGTCGCAACACAGTTGATAAATTTTGCGGTGTAGCATGTAGTGCTTCTGCCTTTTTATACAACGTAGTTAAACCTGTCAAATTCGGGTTCCACCCCTGGAATATCCGCCTCTAAGAGGTGAATTTCGTAGTCAGAACCCAGTAAGTTTAGTGACTCAATTTTACCACTTATTTTTAGTCATTAGTGTTAGGTGAAATTTTGGGTCTTAAGCTTTAGTTTACCGCATTAGTTGAACGGCTATGGCAACTGTTAACATCTACAGACATTTTTCTCTGATTTGGCGTTTCTAGGGGCAAGGCTAGTTATCCTTATTAGCACGCTTTGTCAATAGAAATATTATGTCTGGGCGCAACATAGCTTTCAGCCCTTTAATGAGACTATCTAGCTAAGTACAGATAACCGATTGGATAGTCTATAGAAGATTCTCCCCAAGGTTAAAATGTGTATTCTATATAAATGATAACATTATTTCTAGTTTCTTAAAGGTAAATAATTTTTTTTGTATAAATTTTTGAATAAGATTAGCCAGGCGTTACGGAAGCAAAATGTAAATTTATATGTGGAGGTATTTTAGTGGCACATCTCTACATCGGGTTTAAGATGGTATAAGTGATTGTATCCATGAAATTAGCAATTTTACATACAGTGTAAAGGTCAGCATGGTACTGGTAGTTCGTCAAATTTATTTTGACGGGTAATGATCGGAAAAAACTTCTGTTCTTCCCTCCCCTGCCTCTGTTCTCCCCCTGCTTTCCTTCACCCGTCATTTTCGGGTTGACAGACTACTAGGTTAGAAACTGGCGAAAATCTTCATCTTTCTGACTCAATTGCACCCAATCTAAGTTAAGAGCTTGAAATTTCTGAACTAGGCGATCGCACGCTGGGCGTTCTGTGGCATAATGTCCAGCATCAATTAATATAATACCACGATCACGGCTTTCTTGGAATTGATGAAATTTACAGTCAGACGTTAAGTAAACCTGAGCATTAGTTTTGACTACTGCTGAAATATAACCTGCACCTGAACCACCTAAAACAGCTACCCGTGAAATTTGCTGTTGTAAATCAGCCATTGGGGAAAAAATCAAATGAGGTGGATTTAATTGAGATTGAATATTATTAATTAATTCTTGCAATGTCAAAGTAGGTTTTATATTTCCTACACGCCCATAACCTAAACCTGCTTGGGTAGGAACAATAGGTGATACTTCTTGAAGTTCCAGAAGTTGCGCTAAAACGTCAGCAGTTCCATCTGCCACTTGGTCAAAATTAGTATGTGCGGTATAAATTCCAATATTATGGGTAAAAGCCAACCGCACCATTTCTGTTAAAGCGTCTCCA
Source organism: Anabaena sp. 54 (assembly GCF_017355725.1). NCBI lineage: Bacteria > Bacillati > Cyanobacteriota > Cyanophyceae > Nostocales > Nostocaceae > Anabaena > Anabaena sp. 54. The sequence goes on along the minus strand of NZ_JAAVWA010000036.1, from coordinate 5,231 downwards.
GTGCGGAAAGATTTGGGGGGATGAAAAATGAGGGGGTGATGGGCAAATATAAGGTTAGCATGGAGAGCGATCGCTTCCTGCATAACGGCTAAAGTCGGAGTTAAACACACCAAAACCCGTGCTTCTGTAGACAAAACACCGGGTTCAACTTGCCAACCGCAATTATCCCAGCTTTCGCACCAAGCGGGATTTGCCCATTCTTCAAACCAAGTAATTAAATCAGTAACTTTCATTAAATTCAAATAAATCAATAGATTAAACGTATTTAATTATAATCCTACTGGTGGAGATAACCTAAAAAAATGTTTCTTAATCCAGAAAGATACATTGACTAAACTAATTAAGACTGGCACTTCTACCAATGGTCCAATGACAGCAGCAAAAGCCACACCAGATTTAATTCCGAATACAGAAATAGCTACAGCTATTGCTAATTCAAAATTATTACCAGCAGCAGTAAATGCCACACTAGCAGCTTTTGCATAGTCGGCTTTGATTTTCCATGCTAGGTAAAAAGCACTCAAAAACATGAATAGGAAATAGATAATTAACGGAATGGCAATGCGGACAACATCCAGAGGAATCTGCACAATCAAATTGCCCTTTAAACTAAACATTACCATGATTGTAAATAAAAGAGCAATTAAAGTTATGGGGCTGATTTTTGGAATAAATTCTTGATTATACCACTGCTTACCTTTAGCTTTCACTAAAATAAGGCGAGTCATAAATCCAGCCAGAAAAGGAATACCTAAATAGATAAAAACGCTGTTGGCAATTTCCCCAATACCGATATTTACAATAGTTGCTTGTAAGCCAAATAAAGGTGGCAAAATAGTCAGGAAAAACCAAGCATAAACGCTGTAAAAGAGAATTTGAAAAATACTATTAAAAGCAACCAGTCCGGCTGTATATTCAGTATCTCCTTTAGCTAAGTCACTCCAGACAATTACCATAGCAATACAAGGGGCTATTCCCACCATGATTAACCCAGTCATATATTCAGGTTTATCGCGTAAAAAAAGAATAGCAAGTGTAAACATTACAATTGGGGCAATTATCCAAGTTAGCGATAATGATAGTCCGAGAATTTTTTTATTACGAAATACATCTCCTAATTCTTCATATTTTACCTTTGCTAAGGGTGGGTACATCATCAAAATTAAACCAATAGCAATGGGAATGTTGGTTGTTCCTATTTGGAAATGATTGATAAAAACTTCTATTGTGGGGAAAAAATAGCCTAAACCCACTCCAGTTGCCATTGCCAGAAATATCCACAATGTCAAAAAGCGATCCAGAAAAGAAAGGCGTTTTATAGTCGGTTGTTTAGTTACATATTCCACTTAATTAACCTCTATAAATGTTAGTTTCAGATCCCCGACTTCTCTAAGAAGTCGGGGATCTTGTTGTCATTATAAAATGTGTATTTATTACAAATTAGTATTTAGGCAAGAGGCAAAAACTGTCATTAATTGCCTATTACCACATTTAAACTCAAATAAATTTTGGAGTCATCTCACTAGAGTAGGATATACCTGTTTGCATAGCATATCTTTAGACTGGGAAATATTATTCTCCGTCTCCAGCTTTCCAAGCTATAGCTTTACTAGGTTGAGGATTAGGTAACTTCAGAGAAACTAAACCTGCTGCGAATACGAAAAACATTGATGTCCACAGACAACCAACTAAGCCAAATATTTGATAAACCAAACCGGATAAAACTGTACCCACAAGACGACCACCGGAGTTTGCCATATAGTAAAAACCCACATTTAAAGCGACCTTATCATCATCAGTAAATGCTAAAACCAAATAGGAATGGACAGCGGAATTGAAAGCAAATACGACACCAAAAACGAGAAGTCCAGCAATAATTACGATATTAGCGGGTAAACCTAATTGTAGTGCCAAAGCGATCGCACCGGGAACAGCCGTTAATGTAAATGTCCAGAATCGAATAGTTTGAGATTGAGGTGGACGGCCAGAACCAAACCGCTGCATGAGTGTTGGTGCTAAAAATTGAATAATCCCATAACCAATCACCCAACAAGCTAAAAATCCCCCCACCTGATAAAAAGACCAGCCCAAAGTCCCACGTAAAAATACTGGTAAAGCTACAACAAACCATACATCTCTAGATCCAAATAAAAAGAATCGCGCCGCCGAGAGAATATTGATTTCTGCGCTTTTAGAGAAAAGTTGGCTAAATTTGACCTTTTTCTTGATTTTACCCATGCCCTTGGGCAGCATTAACCCAGAAAACATAATTAAAGCCAGTCCCCCAGCCATAATCCACAGGGAATTAATAAAACCCACAGAACTGAGAAGGGCACTACCCAGAAAGAAACCAACACCTTTCAAAGCATTCTTAGAACCTGTGAGTACAGCCACCCACTTAAACAAAGAAGATTGGGCATCTTGAGGCACAACCAAGCGAATGGCGCTTTTAGAACTCATCTTCGTTAAGTCCTTAGCAATTCCCGAAAATGCCTGTGCAACCATCACATAAAGGACTGAAAGCCACTGCGCCCACCCTGGATTCAGAAAAGACAGCATAATTAAAGAAAACACCTGTAATCCAATCCCAGTATAAAGAGTTACTTTTAACCCAAACTGAGAACCAATCCAACCGCCGAGAAAGTTTGTAACAATTCCAAATACCTCGTAAAACAGGAACAGAGAGGCAATTTGAATAGGTGTATAACCAATTTTATTAAAATAGAGCAAAACCAACATTCGCAAAGCCCCATCAGTCAAAGTGAAGCCCCAGTATGCCAGTGTCACCAGAATATAATTCTTGAAATTAGAATTAGAAGCAGTAGTAGAAGCCATGATTAAAAATTCAAAATTGTAAATACAAACTAAAATTCTCTCTCCGTCTCTGGGTGCAAAAATCTTTATGGGGTAGGACAGAAAACCCACCCCTAGAAAACCATTATTTCTGCAAACTTAAAGCCACCTTTCGCGCTAATTCAGTCATGCGGTTAACATAACCCCATTCATTGTCATACCAAGCCAAGATTTTCACTTGGGTTTCATTGACAACCATTGTCGAAAGGGCATCAATAATCGAAGAACGAGGATCATCTTTATAATCAATAGAAACTAAAGGACGTTCTTCATAACCCAAAATTCCTATTAATGGTTCTTGTGCAGATGCAGTTTTTAATAAATCATTAACTTCGGCTATTGTTGTCGGACGCACAACTTCAAATACACAATCTGTGAGAGAAGCATTTAACAAAGGTACACGCACGGCTAAACCATTTAATTTACCATTCAATTCTGGATAAATTAACCCAATAGCTGTGGCTGAACCTGTGCTAGTAGGAATTAATGACATACTTGTAGCCCTAGCCCGACGCAAATCTTTATGAGGTGCATCTACAATAGTTTGAGTATTAGTATTGTCGTGAATTGTGGTAATTACTCCATGTTTAATTCCTAAACCTTCATGAATTACTTTTACGACTGGGGCTAAACAATTAGTAGTACAAGAAGCTGCTGTTAACAAATGATGTTTATCAGCTTGATAGAGGTGATCATTTACCCCCATGACAATATTTAAAGCCTCTTGTTTAACAGGTGCAGCAACAATTACCTTCTGCACACCTCTTTTAAAATAGGGGTCAAGGGTAGCGGGGGTTCTAAACTTACCAGAACATTCCAAAACTATATCAATCCCAAAATCTTCCCAAGGAACTTCACCCGGTTGAGAATATTCAGTAAAACTGAGAGATTTACCATCAATAACAACTTGGTTTTCGACCGCTTCTACTTCTGGTGTCCAACGCCCATGTACAGAATCAAATTTGAGTAAATGTGCTGCGGCTTCTGTTCCACCTTTGGTTTCATTAATGTGAACAAATTCTATTTCTGGCCAATCCCAAGCAGCACGAACGGACAACCTGCCCATGCGTCCGAATCCATTAATTCCTACTTTAATTGTCATTTCAAAAAAAGTTGATATGTTAATATTGACTCTAGCATCAGATGTAAACATTAATCAAGGAAAATTGATGTATTGTTTATACACAGCAGAAAAAACGTTTTTAGCAGCTTGCTAGTTTCCAGCATTAGCAGACGTTTGTTCACCAACCTCAATCCGAGTAACGGGTTTTGGACTAAAGTGAAGTAAAAGCTTTTTCCTGGTTGCAGATAGAACGTTTGTGGAAAGAGCGATCGCCCAAACCAAAGTAACAATTAATCAACTAATCCAAGCTACTTACTTAACCAGAGTAGCCGGATTAAGTTTAGTGCATATTTTGAACAGCAAGGTATAAGGCGGTTGTTACCAGAAGCAAAATCAGCAGAAGTTGTAGTTTAACCTTTCATATCCCCGACTTCTTCAAGAAGTCGGGGATCTAACGCAACGCAATGATATATTTAAATTAATCTCCACTGTATCTACAAGGGTATGATTATTTGGCAACCAGGGCAACAAATTAACAACGGTAGATTTATCATTCAAGGTAAACCCTTGGGTAGCGGTGGTTTTGGGACTACCTACAAAGCCTTAGAACCTAGCACGGGTAAATTATACGCCATTAAAACCCTCAATCAGCAAATGCAATTGCGAGAAGACTTTGCAGAACAACAGGTTAAGTTTATTAACGAAGCCTTGACAATTAAAGGTTTTGATCATAGGCATATTCTCAAAGTCCATGAAGTCATTCAAGCAGGTGAGCTTTTTGGCGTGGTAATGGAATATATTGATGGAGTAACTTTATCTCAATATCTTCGACAAAAGGGACAACTTACCGAAAGCGAAGCACTATTATATATAGATCAAATTGGTCAGGCTTTAGAATATATTCACGCTAAAGGCAGTTTAACAATCATTCAAAAACATCCTGAAAATCCCCAACTCCCCACCAAAAATCATCCAACAACATCCTGAAAATCCTCAAATCCTGGACATCCTGATTCAGACAAAAAATCACCAACTCCCCACAAAAATCATCCAATAACATCCTAACAATCCTCAAATCCTCGACATCCTGATTCAGACAAATAAATTAAATCCTAAATAACTATGTCAGCAAGAGATTTATTTCATCAAGCAGTTAGAACAGCACTAGAAAAAGAACAATGGTTAATTACCGATGATCCATTAGAGGTAGAATTAGAAGATACAACATTGAAAATTGAGGTTCTTCCGTACCTGTTATGCCAAATATGAGTTTATTTACCCCACAACCCATATAAATAAAGGATTTTATTGTTTT
>NZ_JAAVWA010000035.1:0-56929 GCF_017355725.1 Anabaena sp. 54 | reverse complement strand
GATGTAACCTGGAATGGTGCGTTACGCTGTCGCTAACACACCCTACTTTTGCACCTTATTTAATTCACATTCCTTAGCTGTTCGCAAAGCTGTTAATTAACTTTCGCGGCTGGAAGTTTGGATGTAAAGCATGATTAAAAACACGGCGGGTACTAGTACGAACAAAATGCTCGCTACGAAACCCAAATCATTAACTTGCATAGCAAGATAGCCTTTTATGTAATTTCGAGTCAACTATTCCAGAATAGCATTATAGATGACAGAGTGAAGCCAAATTTTTTAAAAGCTCTTAAGGTTTGGTGATGACGGTAATAGGTCCGTTCACTACGGTTTGACAAGCTAGACGGTAGTTGTCAGGCTTGTTTTTGAATTTGCGGTTTTCTAAATCTGTACGTGGAGATAGGTTTTCTAGTCCTTCGATAATTTGGACAACACAAGTAGTACATTGTCCAGCACCGCCGCAATTGGTCATTTTGCCGAAAAATTTATAAATATCAATGCCATTTTCTACAGCTTTGAGTCGGAGATTAGCACCATCTGCGGCGATTATTTCTTTATTCTCTTTGACAAATTTAATGTTTCCCATCGTAGCTTCCTGGTAATTGAGGATGTAACTGGATTAATTATATTGATTTATTGCAAAATATTAAGAAATATTAATTTTACAAAAAAATAGGACAGGTGGATGTTACCTGTCCAAAAAATTGGAGATGGGTAATTTATCTAAAACCCACTGCTGCTTGCCAAACAAATGCAAGTAACAAGAAGAAGACGGGAATAACAGGTAATACATCTACCAAGGGGTCGAAAATTTGGTAAGCTTCAGGCAATTTCGCTAGTAATAGTGCTGCTTCCATGTTTGTTTAAATCCACCTAATAATCAAATATCTTTTATATGCGACATCCATTTTAACATGGTTAGGTGATCCGATTTTAGATTTTAGATTTTGGATTTTGGATTGATTGAGAATCCGGGCGACTAGAAGTCACGGCTACACAGGCGAAACCCACGCAGGTGGGTTTTAAAGGGATTGTGTTGATTCAGTTATCGGTTTTTTCTAGTAGTTCGTCAAATTTATTTTGACGGGTAATGATCGGAAAAAACTTCTGTTCTTCCCTCCCCTACCCCCTCCTACCTCCCCTACCTCCCCTACCCCCCTACCTCCCCTACCTCCCCCACCCCCCTGCTTACCTTCACCCATCATTTTCGGGTTGACAGACTACTAGTTCAATTTCTGATGGTTCTAACCAATGACCAAAATCTGTGACAAAACGATCGCTCAAAATTGATGCGCGAATCTTTTGAGTAAAGCGAATTAATTCGGTGATGTTATGAATAGTCAACAAAGTATAAGCTAATATTTCCTGCGATCGCACTAAATGAGATAAATAAGCCCGACTGAAATTTTCACAGGTATAACAAGGGCAAGTTGCATCCAATGGTGTAAAATCTTCACGAAACTTAGCATTTTTGATGTTCCAGCGTTCACCGGAGACAATAGCTGTTCCATGTCTAGCCCAGCGGGTGGGAATAACGCAATCAAATAAATCTACACCAGAAGCGATCGCAATGGCCATTTCTCGATAAGTTCCCACACCCATCAAATAACGGGGTTTATTCACCGGTAACAACGGCGCTGTAGTTTGGACAATTTGCGCCATTAAATCCGTTGGTTCACCCACGCTCACCCCACCAATGGCATATCCCGGCATATCCAACTGCGCCAATTCTTGAGCAGCACGGGCGCGTAAGTCTAAATATACTCCCCCCTGGACAATGGGAAACAATGCCTGATCCTGGCGTTGATGGGCAGATATAGAGCGTTTTAACCAGCGATAGGTTCGGTCTGTTGCAGCTTCTACTTCTTGACGGGTGGCAGGATAGGGAGGACATTCATCAAAAGCCATGATCACATCCGCCCCTAAAATATTCTGAATTTCAATAGAGCGTTCTGGCGTTAATTTAATGATTTGCCCATCATGAGGAGAACGGAAAGTTACACCTTCTTCAGTAATTTTCCGCATTTCGCTCAGACTGAAAACCTGAAATCCACCGGAATCGGTGAGCATGGGACCAGACCAACCCATGAACTTATGTAATCCACCACCACCAGCAACAATAGCTTCTCCCGGTTGGAGATGTAAATGATAGGTATTAGCTAAAACCATCTGCGCTCCTGTTGCTCCCAGTTGGGCAGGGGTGATAGTTTTGACATTAGCTAATGTTCCCACAGGCATAAACCTGGGTGTTTCTACAATTCCGTGGGGAGTAGAAAATATTCCGGCTCTAGCTTTGGTCTGGCTACAGGTAGCGAGACTTTCAAAGGAAAAATTGGCGCTCAAGGCAAAAATACTAATTAGCTAAATTTATCCATCAACTTAACATTTTTGGTGTTACTTAGGGCGTTCGTGGGGGTTTTTGTCTTGTGAGGGTCATACCCCGCAATCCACTATGACCCCAAAGAGGATATGATTTCTTTAGTTAAGGTTTTGTGATACCTCCTTTCTTCTCAGGAATTACGCAAAATATCCCTCAAACCCTCATTTCTCTGTGTTCTCTGTGCCTCTGTGGTTCGTTATTCCATGAATTATGCGTAAGTCCTACTTCTACTTCATTCTTTCTCCTGACGGTCACTGAGCGAAGTCGATAGCGTAGCGTGGCGTTAGCCATAGTGCTGACTCCTTTAAAAAGAATCACAGCAGTCGTCATCAATTTCCGCATCCCATCTAGCGGCTAGGACTTGATCCATCATCGCTTCTATAACCGTAACGTTAAATTGGCGATCGCGTCTTGCTTGCAAAGGAGTAGAAAGAGGAATCAACCGTAAACACATTTCCTCTTGAACTAAGTCGAAGTAGGTTTCTTTTTGTGGAGATAGTTTTAACTCCAGATAATCAAAACTATCCACATTCACATATAGTGCATTATTGGTGACTAAGGTAGACCGATGGGAATTAGCGAATACTTCCATTACATCCCCGTCACCCTCACTCAGTAGCTTATTTTCTTGGGTGTAAATGTAGTGGACTCTACCTAAATCATTCAGCAATCGGCGGATATCGAGTTTGTTGACAACTATGCCCATGTTGACTATGCACGGGGCTGGCGTTTTGGTGTGGGGTAGATGATGACTCATAGAGAAATAGCGGTTTATGAAAGGTGAGTGACAACGCAGCCAGACTATCAATGAGATGGATTGTTAATTTCCCATAGTTCCAAAATATCAAGTTTAGGAGGCGATCGTCTCATCTTTTGAGGTAGATTGTCAGTCTGGGAGTGATTTATGATGAGAACATTTATATTCATGAATACTGGAAGTATTTAGCTAATTGAACTCTTTCTAAAGTATGGCTAACGTTTTGCGCTGGTGGCAACAGCAATTGCTAAATTTAGTTGCGGCTGTGATTTTCTATACAGCTATTCCCTTACCCTATCTGCAAAATTTGGACTTCCAGAAGGTTGCTTGTTTTGCACCGGTGATTGGGTTGATGATTGGGGGGATTTTAGGTGGATTAGATACGGGAATGAATTATTTGGGTGTCCCCGTGCTAACTCGTAATGCCTTGGTAGTAGGTGCGTGGATAGCAATTACGGGAGGGTTACATTTAGATGGTGCGATGGATACGGCTGATGGTTTAGCGGTGGGTGATCCTCAACGCAGGTTACAGGTAATGATGGATAGTGCTACTGGTGCGTTTGGGGCAATGTCCGCTATTGTGATTATTATTTTGAAAACAACAGCTTTAACAGAGATAGCTGAAAACCATTATTTTGTATTAATGGCTGCTTGTGGGTGGGGACGTTGGGGACAACAAATGGCTATTTGTCAATACCCTTATCTTAAACCTACTGGTAAGGGTGCATTTCATAAACAAGCCATTCGTTCTTATTTTGATTTATTTCCCAGTTGGTTTTTGTTAATTGGTTTAAGTGGTGTTGTTTGGGTAATGAATCCCCATAATTTAGTTTTAGCTGTGGGGATGGTTTTATCTGGGAGTGTGATTTCTGTTGTTACCCCAGCTTGGTTTAATTATCAGTTGGGTGGACATACAGGAGATACTTATGGCGCTGTGGTGGAGTGGACTGAAGCGTTATTTTTGTGTATAATGACCAGTATTTAGGATTTACCAGATTTTTTAAATTTGGCAGATTATAATAAACATTATTACGGAGAAAAAGTGTTTATGGCAACATCAGAAGATGTATGGCAACTGTTAGCAGAATTAGCTACTGCTCAAAAAGAAACTGACCTACTATTGAAAGAAGTTAGTCAGCAACAGAAAGAGAATGCCGAACAACAGAAGGCAACTGACCGCCAACTCAAAGAATTAGGTAAACAAATTGGGGGACTCGGTGCAAAATTTGGCAGTTTTACAGAAGGTCTTGCCCTGCCTTCAATGGAAACTATTTTGGGACAACAATTTGGGATGGAAGTTATCAGTCCCAGTGTGCGAGTTAGTAAGGGAGGACAACACATGGAAATTGATGTTCTTGCCTATGCTAATGGTGAGCTAAATACTGCCTATATCGTCGAGGTTAAAAGTCATGCAAGGGAAGATTCTATTACTCAATTAAAAAGTATTTTACAACGGTTTCGTAACTTTTTTCCTGAACACAAAAACAAACGACTTTATGGCATATTAGCCTCTGTTGATTTGTCTAACGAATTACGCGAGAAAATTCTGCAAGAAGGGCTTTATGTGGCTCGTATTCATGATCAAGTTTTCGAGTTGGATATTCCCAATAATTTTCAGGCTCAAAGTTATTAGTGCGATTGCCAATTATTGCAGTGTAATATAAAGATCACCATTATTCCATTATTCCTATAGATTATGTTAAGGAAGACAACGAATTATTAAGCTAACCGACAAGAATGGCGATCGCTATAGGCTGGACTAAAGCGTTGTTTTTGTGTATAATTACCAGTATTTAGGGTTTACCAGATTTTTTGAATTTGGCGGATGATACTGTAATTTAGTAACTAAAGGGTCAATAAGATGGACGCATTAAATCATGGGGAAATCGTCGGTACTCATCATTTCCCAGATGCGGTTACTGATCATACGGCGCAAAACTTCAGTGATCCCCGACTTCTTTGAGAAGTCGGGGATCTGAAGATTTAAGGGGTTTCATTACCTGCTATTCGGGTTTGGTAGTGCAATTGTAGGGACATAATGTTATTATGTCCTTAAGTTATCTGATTTTAAGAAAGGATTTTACCAATGTTAGAAAAGCTAATTTCACTTTCGGAAACAGAAGACCAAATTTTGCAAAAAATATCTGATAATCTTGGCATTTCCGAAGAAAATTTAATTCGTCAGGTTTTAACTGATTTTTTGGCAAGACAAGCAGATGAACTTAATGAACAAACTTGGTTAGATGCTGTTACAAATAACCCTAGCCTTGCTTTTCTTAATGATCCAGAAGAAGATATTTATAACCTGAAAGATGGACAACCTGTAGCTCATGAAGGGTAAAATCGTTATCAAACAGCGAGTAGTGATATAACAAGAATAGTTATGAGAGATATAGATTATGAATACAACTCAAATGCGTAATCAAGTCAAACAAAATATTGATAAATTATCTCCAGAAAAACTAATAGTTATTGCTGAATTTTTACGTGATTTACTTAATGATGAAAATGAAGATGCAACAGAAGAACTATTAAAAATTTCTGGGTTTGAATCTGCTTTTGAACAAGCAAAACAACAAGTTCAAGAAGGGAAGGTAAAAGATTGGCGGATGATTAGAGATAACGTATAAAGTTCAATTATCATTAGAGGCAGAAAAAGTTTTTGCTAAAAGCAATAAAACCTTAGCGAAAAAACTAGCAAGATGTTTTCAAACACTTGAAGAAAATCCTAGTTTTCATCCTAATATTAAGCCATTAAAAGGTAATTATTCAGGTTATTATCGTTATCGAGTTGGAGATTATCGAGTTGTTTATTCCATTGATGATGAAGTAGTTTTAGTTAATATTATTCTGATCGCTCATCGTAGTAAGATTTATGAGTAACATTTATTTTCTTGGATAATAACAAGCGGTTTCTTGTGGCACAATTGATAGAGGTTAATCCATGCTAAAAACCGTTCAGGGAATTTATAAGGATGGAAAGATCCAACTTGCTGAAATACCAAAGGACATTCACGAAGGCACTGTATTAGTTACATTTCTAGAAAACAAAACTAGAACTTGGTCAAATCTAATTTTGCAACATCAAGGTTTTGCAGATAGTATTACCTTTGAGTCCTATCGAAACGAATTGCTGCCACCTGATGAAACCATATTTTCAGTTTAATATTTTTAATTGAATTTATGCAATATTTACTTGATACTTGTGTAGCTAAATATCGCCAAATTGTCCGCGAGTTACTAATTTCTCATGCGACAATAAACGAGCCAAATAATGTTAGAATAAAATCACCCCTCTTAGATTTAGCTATGCGTGCGATTGAAACCACTGGTATCCTAAATACCCAAGGGCAAATCAAACTTGATCATCCCATTCCCCAAGCAAAGGACAGGGTTGTGCGCGTTATTCTTTTAATGCCAGAAGATGAACTTAATGCACAAACTTGGTTAGATACTGTTGCAAATAACCCTAGTTTTGCTTTTCTGCATGATCCAGAAGAAGATATTTATACCCTGAAAGATGGACAACCTGTAGGTTATGAAGGGTAAAATCGTTTTAATTCAATTTCCCTTTGACGATTTATCTTCCAGTAAAGTCCGTCCTGCCTATTGTCTAACCAATACAATTGGAGCATATCAGCACATTATTTTTGCCCTAATCACCAGCCGTATTCCCGAAAATCCCCTTCATACAGATATTATTCTCAGACCAGAAAATCCAGATTTTATTATGAGTGGTCTTCGTAAATCATCAACCATCAGACTTGATCATTTGGTAACACTTCGATCCTCACTTATTCAGCGTGAGTTAGGCTCATTATCATTAAAGACTCAAACCTTAATTGTGGATATTTTGTGTGATATTCTACATTTCTAAAAAGCGTTCTGAGATTAATCCATACTAAAAACTATTCAGAGTATTACAGAGATGAATAAACTCAGAAACAAGGTAGTACAACGTTTGGAAGTTTGGAAGTCATCCCTGATGATAAATTACAAGAGGTTCTTAGCTTTTTAAATTATCTAGTTTGGCAAAGCGAAAATCCTCAAACCCAAGAAGATTAAGTGGCTTCTGTGCCGTTGGTTATCTCTTGTGAGACAATTTCTTTGTTGAATTAAAAATAATTCTTAAATCTATGAGCAATCAAACTTCTATTCCGGTTATTGTCAACGGTGCGGCTGGTAAAATGGGACGAGAGGTAATTAAAGCGGTAGCAGCAGCATCTGATTTGACTTTAATGGGTGCAATTGACACAACTCCTGAACATCAAGGTAAAGATGCGGGGGAATTGGCGGGTTTAAGTGAACCCTTGGAAGTACCAATTACGAATCAATTAGAGCCAATGTTGGCGTATGTGGCTGGGGAGAGACAGATGCAGCCGGGGGTATTAGTTGATTTTACTCATCCTGATGCAGTTTATAGCAATATTCGCAGTGCGATCGCCTATGGAATTCGTCCAGTTGTGGGAACTACGGGTTTAAGTCCGGCACAACTCGAAGAATTAGCTGATTTTGCCGAAAAAGCCAGTACGGGTTGTTTAGTTATTCCTAACTTTTCCATTGGTATGGTACTACTCCAAGAAGCCGCCCTCAGAGCTTCCCAGTATTTTGATCATGTAGAAATTATCGAACTCCATCATAACCAAAAAGCTGATGCTCCTAGCGGTACAGCCATTCAAACTGCTCAACTATTAGCGGAAATGGGCAAAACTTTTAATACTGCTATTGTGGAAGAAACGGAGAAAATACCCGGAGCTAGGGGCAGTTTAGCAGACGAAGGGATTAGAATTCATAGTATCCGCTTACCAGGACTAATTGCCCACCAAGAAGTGATTTTTGGCGCAGCAGGACAAATTTATACCTTACGTCATGATACCAGCGATCGCGCCTGTTATATGCCAGGAGTAATATTAGCCATTCGCAAAGTTAATCAGCTAAAGTCATTAGTATATGGGCTAGAAAAAATACTTTAACTGTTAGCAATTTTCGATTGGTGATTTTCCAATCCAAAATCCAAAAGCCAAAATCCAAAATGTAAAATATGCTCGTTCCCTTAACTCGCCAAAAATTTGAACAAATTATCCCCCTAATTGCCTCTGGACCACAATATAAATACTATTGGGGGAAAGTAAGCAGTTTTGTGCAACGGATACTAATTTCTGTGGTGATCTTAGCTGTACTACTGCTGATACAATTCTTGTTTAGATTAGAATTTGGATTAATATTCTTCTTTGGGGTATTTGGCGCTTTCTTTTGGCTTTGGTATCCCATATTCCAAGCAAGTATACGCAATAGAAAATGCCGCCGTTACAAATACAGTGGCTTTTTTCGGGGACGAGTGTTAGACTGGTGGATTACGGATCGGTTAATGGGTAAACAGGAAACCGTGAATAGTAAAGGTGAGTTAGTCATCATCGAAAACCGCGAAAAGCGGATTAACTTAGAAATAGGCGACGATACAGGATTTACTGTGGAGTTTGAAGCTCCACTACGTAACGCTCATAAAGTCATTGCTCGTGGACAAATAGCTGAAATGGTGGTTATGTCCAATAGTTCTGATTTAAGCACTATTGAAGAATTCAGCGATATATATATTCCTAGTCGTGATTTATGGGTAAGTGATTACCCCTATGTCCGCAGAGACTTTTTCAACGAGGTTAGTGTGCGCTTGCGTGCGAACCAGGAGAGAAAACCCCGCCGTCGTTCGGGAAATAGGAAGTAGGGGCGCAGGGCCTGCGCCCTTCATCAGGAGTCAGGAGTCAGGAGTCAGGAGTTAGAAAGAAGAAAGAAGGAAAAAAGAAAAATTGCTCCCTACTCCCCCTACTCCCCTTACTCCCCTTACTCCCCCTACTCCCCTTACTCCCCTTACTCCCCCTACTCCCCCTACCCCCTGCCCTACATCATCCGCCTACATTTCTATCCTGTCCATAGGCCTGCCAAGCCAAATCCACTAAACCATCAACAATAGCAGCAGCTACGACAGCGTTACCCTTGCGACCTTCGACAGTAATATAAGGAACTAAGGATTCTTGTAATCGTTCTTTTACAATTTTTGAATTGATAAAACCTGCTGGGGTAGCAACTATTAAAGCGGGTCTAATTTCTTCCGCTTCAATTAATTCCACCAGTGCAGTTAAAGCTGTTTGTGCTTGACCAACTACAAATATCCCTTCTGGATAACGCCTAGCCAGAGTTTCAATGCCCCAAGCTGCACGGGTTTTTTCCTTTTGGGGTCGTGTTATTGCTTCCATACTGCAATACACTGGATTAGCAAAAGTATTTTGAATATCGTGGGATATACCCACCTGCACCATTGGCGCATCTACCACAATAGTAGTTCGCGTAGCTAAGGCGGCTGCTCCAGCTTGTAATGCTTGTTCTGAAAACCGAATCAAGGATTTATACTCAAGATCGGCTGTAGCGTAAACTACGCGACGGACGATTTCATACTCTGCTGGTGAAAAAATATGATCACCAATTTCATTATCAATAATTGCCAAACTCTGAGCATCAGTTACGTGCCATTCCATTGCTATTTAGCTTCTTATATATTAGCCTTTAGCTTATCAGTATTTTGGAGTTTGAACTGTAAAATTGCAAATTTCCCTTCCTAATCCCTATTCCCCAGTCATTTTTCAGGATTCAGCATCGGGAGAAATCCGATTCAGCATGGGAGATAAATAAGCTACTAAAGCACCAATGGCAAAAGCGGAAATATTGCGGACTAGAGGCAACCAATCGGTTGTCCGGGTAATAACTGGAGCAATACCGAAGGCAATAAATAACATTCCCCATAAAGGTGAGAAAATTAATGCCCATTGCCAAGCAACTATTTTTTTATCGCCACGGGGTTGGCCAGCAAAACCACAAATAATCCCGCCAACAGCGGAGGTAACAAGGGTGAGTATCCATTGTTCTCTAGGTAGTCCTGGAACGACGTTACAACCACCTTTGAGTAAACAACCTTTAACTGAATTTAGAGCCTGGAGAATGGCTTGATCTTCTCCTTCTTCACGAACAAAATATAAGTTACCAAAGCGGGTTTGTAGTTCAATCCAGAACGTGCGAGGTAAGAATTCATAAACTGCATCACCCACACTAAAGCTGAGGATGTTACCACCACGGGCATCTGCTACCAAAAGAATACTTTTATCATCTAAACCCCAATATTTAATCACTGCTCTACCTGGGGTACGATCGTACTGAGTTAAAACGCGCAGTTTCCAACCGGTGTCAGTTTCAAACTGTTCTAATTCTTTAACTAGCTTTTCTTCTTGGGGGTCAGGGAGAGTTTTTGCTAAATCTACTACTGGTGTTACAAAGCTGGGTAGTAAATCGGGATTTTCATAAGCTAGGGCTGATGGGGAATCAATTGCTAAAATTGAGCCAACAAAGCAAAATACGGCAATTGATACTAAAATTCGTCGCCAAAAACACAGGTGCATGAACGTTTTTATACTATAAAATCAAGAGGATAATGTAACAAGTGCTTTTTAAAGCGTAATGTAAAAGTGATATTTCTTTACACTTCTTTACTTTACTCTAATATTTAGGTATCTTAACAAAATCTGATAGAGAAATTGGGAACAGGAGTCGGGAGTCAGGAATAAACTCCATAAAAATGCTTGATTTTTGATGGTATCAACACTTAAATATGCACATAGTTAAATTTGATACAGCAAATTGAAACGGTTCATAGTTTAACCAAATATGAAACCCCTCTGGTAAACCTCTCCTTTGCACCTCTCCCTAACCCTCTCCTAAGAGGAGAGGGAAAAGGAATAATATTTAATACTGGAGAGGCTTTGAACCTTGTTCTTTGTATGATAAAAAAGTCCAGCTTCTAGCCGTTTTGAGTATAACTGCAAAGCCAATTTTACTCCTGAGTCCTGACTTCTGCTGTATGTTTCGGTAGTTTCTCATTCGGTTTCGGATTGGCAAGTGTTTTTGTATTTTTCCTGGGATTTTTTTGGCGTGTGAAACTTTTCCAAGCGGCTTTAAAGCCAATGAAGACGCTACGAGTGCCGATTTGCATACTTTCTGCTTGTTTCTTGGCATTATCCAGGCTTTGATCAAATTGTTTAACAACTTGACCGGCGCTTTTGACACCTTCACTAACATCCTCAGTTAAGTCTGTTATTTCTATACTGGTGTCGCGGATAGCGTTGAGAGTGGCCGGTAACTCCCGTGAAAGGGTGTCAAAGAATTTTTCGGCACTACGAGCAGCACGGGCTAATTCCTGCAAAGCGGGGATGGCTGCCACTAAAACGGTTGTTAGACTGACAGTAACTAGGAGGATGGATAGTCCCAGCCAAAATAAAGGATCAATCACGGTTAAGTAGGTTGGCGTTGAAAATTGTCGTTATAGCAAGGGCAAGGGCAAGGGCAAGAGTAAAGAAGTTTTCAGCGATTTTATGTTTCTTTACACAGGTTGGTTTTATTGTGTTCACCTACTTATGGCATTTTTGAACGTTCTAGTTTTTCAGTCAGGGAATCGGTGTCGTCTGGGGTGCTGCTGATATCAACAGTATTTTGTTTGTGGAAACTTTGGCTTTCGCGCTGGGTAGCATCTATGCCAACAGCGATCGCTTCCCGCAATCTATCTACAGTTTCTTCCCAGTTGTCTAGGGTGCTACTAGAAAGACGATCTGCCTGAATTTGGACACTGGTAGAAATATCTTCCGCTAATTCGGGGATAGCATTGGCAGATTTTTTAATTAGTTTACGGGTTTCGCGGCCTGTGCGCGGAGCAACTAATAAACCGACTAAAGTGCCGATAGCTGTTCCTAACATCAAACCAGCAATAAAGATTCCAGAACGGTTATTAGACATTTTTTTATTTTTCTACTCCATAAAATTTAATTTTATACAGGAGTCTAGTACCCCAGGGCGGAAGTCAAAAGTCAAAAGTCAAAAGTCAAAACGAAGACAGTATAGGCTTTTTAACGATTTAGAATGGTTGGTTTATTTATGCCGTGTTGTACTATAGCAATCCTAAATGAAATGTGAACATCTCTTATTTTCCTACCTCTGTGTCCTCTGTGTCTCTGTGGTTCGTTAAAAAAACTAGTTCATAACTCAAATAGGAGTCCTATAGTTTTCTTTTAAGTATATACTTAAGCTTCTTCTTGACTCCTGCCATATTTTAACTATAAGTTGCCACTTTCTTCCCTACCAGCCAAAGATTAGATATAGCATATTTCAAACATACTGTTTCTTTGGCAGCATGACAAGAAACCTTAACTGTTTGTGTTTTCACATCATCTTTTATAAGTTTGGCGTGATAAGTGTAGAGAGTACCGGGAGGTTGTTCAAAACTCAACTCACCAATAATTGTATGATTATCTAAGCTTTTTTCGATGATTTTACCTGTTACTTGATAGTTAAACCAATCCCAACCTAAACGCAGCATGAGTTCTCTTTCCAAGATTTGGAGGGGATTTGGCAATATTCCCCAACCACGATAAACTTTATGTAAACATTGTATATCCCCAGTGTGGGTAAGAATTGATTTAAAGGTATCTTGATCGAGGATGCCATAATATCTTCCTTGGGGAAAATCTATGGCTGTAGGAGCAAATCTATGTCCTCCAAAGTGACTTGACTTCCAAATTCTGATGTGATTTAACTGTAAATCAGCAATTGTATTTTGAGAGTAAAAGTAAAAAGGATTGCCATATCTAGCACAACATTGATCATGGCTACCATGAGTACATATTAAGATATCTCTGGTAATACTGGATTCTATTTCATAATCAACACTCATCCCTGCTAACCATTTACTGACAACTCCGGCGACTTGTTCAATATTTGGTAATTTAAATTCTTGTTTTCGGTATCCTTGACTTAATCCCTGTTGCTGTTGATAAATTAATAGGGTTGTTTCTTGTCGTCTATGGGATTCATCATTGGCAATTAATAGAAACCGAATTGGTAGTTGATCGCGGGTTATATTTTCTACTAAACTGCGTAAGTTATCTGGTACCCATTTAGATTCAAAGGCTTCATAAACCCAAGGGGTAGGACATTCTATTAAAATGTAGGTTTGGTAGTTGGTAGCGCTACCAATGATATCTTCTTGGATTTCTCGTGAATTATCTGCACAAAAAAGTTTATTCATTTAGACTTACTCAAGTAGAAAGTTAATGGTCAATGTTTAGATAAAATCCTGATTTTTTAAATTGCTTTTGCTTAAATAAATCCTATTGAAAAAATTATCTCAAAAACTATTCAAAAATATACAATAATTAAAAATACAGCATTATTTTATAATTTACAGGAGTTATTTTAAAAATGGTTACGGCTAATTTATGACTTATTTGATGGATACCGAATGAAATACATTCGCTAAGTAGGTTGGCGTTGAAAATTGTTGTTATGGCAAGGCAAGAGGCAAGAGGCAAGAGTAAAGAAGTTTTCAGCGATTTTACGTTTCTTTACATAGTTTGGTTTTATTGTGTTCACCTACTTAGTTAGTAAATTATATCTTAATTTATCTATATTGCGAAATATTCTCAATTGTCTGATAAAAAAATATAAAGATGTAAATCTTTATCTTGAACTAATCGTGTATTTTAATTCCAGCCTAATCTACCTCCCCTACCTCCCCTACCTCCCCTACCTCCCCTACCTCCCCTACCTCCCCTACCTCCCCTACCTCCCACTTGCCTTCACCCGTCATTTTCGGGTTGACAGACTACTAGTTAGTTAGGTGAATTCTACAAAAATATATCTTTGTATTAATTTATTCTTCATGAAATTTAACAATGTCCATAGTCTAACAGAAATTTAGAATCACTGTGATTGGATTTACAAATGTAATGAATTAGGTTAAGTAGGTGAACACAATAAAACCAAACTGTGTAAAGAAACGTAAAATCGCCCAAACCCTCTTCACTCTTGCCTCTTGCCTCTTGCCTTGCCATAACGACAATTTTCAACGCCAACCTACTTACATATAGGACATAAGTATGATCAATATAGAAATATTTTATATCCAAATAGTGAAGACGGTTTCATAATGAACTACAGCAAAATTGTTATTCAGTAATAATGGTGAATGCTTGATAGTTGTTTCGTAAACTCCCTATTTTTAATTATATGACATTAATTTTAGCTCTAGACTTTGGCGGGACAAAATTGGCAGCAGCAACAGTTAAGGCTGGTGGTAAGGAGTGGTTGGATCATGAATCACGATTTTCTCCTACAAATGGTGATGCTTTGACTGATTTGGAAATCATGCGATCGCTCATTGATTCCGTGCTAAAAGGAAGAAAGCCGGATGCCATTGGTGTCAGCTTTGGTGGTCCAGTGGATGCCACCACAGGGTTAGTCCGCTTATCTCATCACGTTCCTGGCTGGGAAAATGTTCCCCTTAAACAAATACTTGAAGAAGATTATCACGCACCTTCCAGTATAGATAATGATGCTAACGTTGCTGCTGTTGGTGAACATCGCTTTGGGGCTGGTCAAGGATATGATAGCCTATTTTACATTACCATTAGTACAGGTGTAGGTGGAGGCTGGATACTTGATGGTAAGCCCTGGCGAGGTGCATTAGGCATGGCGGGAGAAATTGGACATATTGTGGTAGATCCTAGAGGTCCCTTATGCTTATGTGGAAAACGGGGATGTGTAGAACGTTTAGCTTCTGGTCCCTACATGGCGCAAAATGCACGGGAAATGTTGGAGAAAGAACCACCTAGCACTAACGGTAAAATCAGAGGAGACGTACTCAGGTATTTGACTGGTAATAATCTCAACTTACTTACAGGCAAAGTCGTCAGCACCGCAGCAGCCAACGGAGATGAAATAGCACAAGAAGTATTATACAGGGGTGCATGGGCTTTGGGGGTCGGTATTGGTAATGTCGCCAACCTCATGAATCCTCAACGGTTTGTTTTAGGTGGTGGTGTTACCAAATCTGGGGATAATTTCTGGACTGTGGTGCGAAAGGTGGCTAGGGAAACCGCACTCCCAGAGGTGAATTTTGAGGTTGTGCGGGCATTATTGGGTGATGATGCACCTTTATGGGGGGCTGTGGCTTTGGGTTTGAATGTTTTGGATTAAACTTCTTTCTCACGCAAAGGCGCAAAGGCGCAAAGAAGAATTAAGAGTCTGTCTCAAATATTCGCTTGTTGTCTTTGATAAAGTGACCAGTACAACCCTTTTTGTTTTAATAGTTCTAAATGTGTTCCTCTTTCGGCTATTACTCCTTTTTCCATGACTAAGATTAAATCAGCACGTTTGAGGGGGGCAAAACGGTGGGCAATTAAGAATACTGTGCGGTTAGAGGAAACATTTTTGAGGTTTTGTAATACTTGTTGTTCGGTTTCACTATCTAAGGCGCTGGTGGCTTCATCTAAGATGAGAATTGGTGCAGATGCTAGGAATAATCTGGCTAATGCTATGCGTTGTCTTTGCCCTCCAGATAATGCTGTTCCTCTTTCTCCTACGTTGTTTTCATAGCCGTAAGGTAGTTGACTAATGAAGTCATGGGCTACTGCTAATCTGGCGGCTTCGACAACTTGTTCGGAGGTAATATCTGGATTGCCTAATGTAATGTTTTCCAAGATTGAACCATTAAATAAAAAGTCTTCTTGGAGAACTACGCCTATTTGTTGTCTTAAAGATGCTAAGTCAGCACTTTTGATATCAAATCCATCAATTAGAATTCGTCCTGACTCAATTTGATAGAGTCTTTGGAGAAGTTTAGAAAGGGTACTTTTTCCTGAGCCACTTCTGCCGACAATGCCTACAAATTGTCCTGGTTTAATGTTAAAAGAGATGCCTTTTAATACTGGTTCGGTGTTGGCATGATAACGAAAGAAAACTTGGTCAAAATCAACTTCACCTTTGAGGGGTGGTAATACTAATCCTGTGCCGGCTTCTGTTTCTGGGGCAGCGTTGAGAATATCACCGATTCTATCTACTGATAATAGCACTTGTTGGAGGTTTTGCCACAACTGGACTAACCGTAATAGGGGACTTGTCACTCTTCCTGATAACATTTGGAACGCGATTAATTGACCAATGGTTAGTTGATGATCAATTACTAATTTTGCCCCAAACCACAGGATAATTAAGGTAGAAAAGTTAGTGAGAAAGTCACCAATATTACTACTAATATTAGATGTGGTGGAAGCTTTAAAACTGGTACGAATGAAGCGGGCAAATAAACCTTCCCACCGTTCTCTCGCTACTGGTTCTGCGGCATGGGCTTTAACAGAATGAATGCCAGTGATTGTCTCGACTAAAAATGATTGACTGTCCGCACTCCGGTTAAAGGTTTCATTTAGCCAATTTCGCAAAATCGGTGTGGCGATAATAGTTAATGTGGCAAATAATGGTAAGACAGCTAAGGCTACAAATGTTAGAGGAATGTTGTAATAAAACATTAATCCCAGGTAAACTACAGCGAAGATACTGTCAAGAATGACGGTTAAAGCTGTACCTGTGAGAAATTGGCGAATTTGTTCTAATTCTTGGACTCTAGCAACTGTATCACCCACTCTCCGCGACTCAAAATAAGCCAAGGGTAAACGCATTAAATGGCGAAAAAGTTGAGCCGATAAACTCAAGTCTAAACGCCGGGCTGTGTGGGTAAAGATGAATAGCCGCAGCATACCCAGGATAGATTCAAATGTCGCCACAAACAAGAGGGCGATCGCCATCACATCCAAAGTAGCTAAACTCTCCTGTACCATCACTTTGTCAATGATGACTTGAGTAATTAATGGAGAAGCTAAACCCAATAATTGCAAGGTAAAGGAAGCTAATAAAACTTCACCTAATAAACCCCGATATTTCCAAACTGCGGGAGTAAACCAAGCTAAATTAAATTTCTCTTGCTGGGAAATTAGTTCAGTTTGCCATAATGTACCATCCCAACAATTATCCACCACAGATTGAGGTAAATGTTCACAAATATAATCAGGATTTTGAGGATTAGCAATAATTAAAAAATTGCCTTTTATGCCATAAGCTACAACCCAATTAAATTGGGGATTTTTATCTTCCTGATTACCTTGATTCCACAACAATACGGCGGGAAAAGTTAATTGGCGTAATTCATACCAATTAACCTGTAATTTCCGCAATACTAACCCTAATTTCTCCCCTGCTTCTACCAGATTTTTCGGCTTTTGTCCTCGCAACTGACGTTGTACCCATTCTAATTGCACAGGATTTTGTAAATATTGCGCCACCATTGTTAAACAAGCTGCACCTGTATTTCCACTTCCCACAAAGGGATAATTAGAAATTGTGGGTTGTTCCCATTTCGCAGGATGTGAAGGTGAAGAAATGGGAGAATTAGGAACTGGTAAAATAGTTTCAATCTCTTCTACCTCTGCTGAATTATTCCAAAATTCATTAACTTGAGGATTTAAAACCTTTTTCCACAAAGCCGAATTCCAACACACAACTATAACTTCCTTACTAGCAGCTACAGCTTTACAATCAGCAAATAATGGTTGACAGTTGCCAAACCAATCTCCTGCTTGTAAAGTAGCTACGGTTTTATTTTCTTCTTCCTCTCGTAAACGCACTTTACCAGCGGCAATAAAAAATTGATAGTTTCGCTTGCCAAAAGCATCACTACCTAATTTTTGTGACCAAATTTTTTCGCCAAGTTTGTAGTTATGTATTTCTGCTTGCTGTTTTAATTCGTTTTGTTCTTCAGCATTTAGCCAGGATAGTGGCGGTTCATTCCAGGGTAAATTGTTTAACACATTTATTCGTTAAAATTGATTATTTAGAAGTTTTAATCCAATTGAATTTTGACTGTCAGATTTTGAATCTTATCCCCTAGCCATTTCTCAAATAACTCATTTTTTAGTGATTGTTGTAATTGAGTATCTTCTAAAGATGCTGGAAGAATTTGTTCTAATCTAAATAAAGCAAAACGTCCTTCTATTTCTATGGGATTGATCAATTTTCCAGGGGTGGTTGAGTCTACAGCCGCACGTAATATGTCTGGTATCGTCCCCCGACTAATTGGTCCCATCATGCCATTAAATACTCTTTCATCGGCTAATGAATACTCTTTTGCCAGTTGTTCAAAACTACTTCCTTCTTCAACTTGAGTTTGTAGTTCTTCTGCTAATTCCCGACTGTCAACTAGAATCCGCGACAGGATAACTCTATCCAAGTAAATTTTCTTTTCAATAAAGTATTCTGGTAATTTTGATTCTGTGACTAATTCTTTGAGTTTCTCTAACTGAAAGCTAAAGGTAATAGATGTATGAAAAGTTGTGTAATCTGTACCATTGCCTGTTAGCCATTCTTGAAATTTTTGGGCATCAGTTAGTTGATTTTTTAGACGAAAATCAATAATTGTCTGTTCAATTAAGGTGGAACTAATCTCAATATCTGTTCTAGCACTAATTTCTTTTTCAATTACGTGCTGACGCAGTACGTCACTCATGAAATTTCCTAGTCTACCAGATATTTGTAAGTATTTGACTACTTCAGATAGGGTAATTTCCTGATCATTTACAGTTAAAAAAGATGAAGATTCCATGAAGTGATTCTAAGGATAATGCTAAAACATCTATAAGACTTTCCATTAAATAATGGGGAAAACAGTAGAAAACTATATCTAGCAATAATAAAGATTCGATAAATTAAATATGTAATTAATAAGTAGTTACCAGATCCCCGACTTCTCAAAGAAGTCGGGGATCTATTTCTTAAAATGAACTCAATAATTTTATATTATAAATATTTTCAAATCTGTAAGCAGTATAACAAAAATAATAATGTTGGGTTTCCTTGTGTCAACCCAACCTACGAAAATTGTAATTTTAGTCAACAATTAAACAAAGATACTTTGGTAAATTAATGCCAATATTATCGCCGCAGTTGCACCAATCAGGGTATTAAAGATATTGACAACCTCATTGGTCAGCCAAGTATATTTAGATTGCAAAGTCGCACCAATGACACTTTCTAAATTCGTAGCGATAAATGCGGCTATGACACTCCATAAGATGCCAAGGGGATTAATTAAATTTACTCCCCAACCAATGAGTGCGATCGCTATTGATGCTACCATACCAGCTAAAGTCCCTTCTAAACTTACCGCCCCTTCTGTCCCTCTCGGAACTGGTTGTAGTGTCGTAATTAAAAAGGTGCTTTTACCATAAGCTTTACCAACTTCACTGGCTGTAGTATCAGAAAGTTTAGTGCTAAAACTGGCAACATAACCCAAACATAACAAATATTTAAAATCAGGTAAAAACAATACTCCCAACGCACATAAAGCCGCTATTAATGCTGAACCCCAAACGTTTTCTGGTCCTCTTGCACCGGCACGTTTTTCCGCAATTCCGGCGGCTTCTTTTTCTGCCATACCAATGCGCGTTACCCCAGAACCGACAATAAAATAAAATACCACCACTAGATATCCCTGCCAACCTAGTGTTCCCCAAATGATTACTCCTAATAATCCAGCATTAAGTATACCTGCCGGGGTGAGCAATTTTTTGGGAATAATTGCGACTATTCCTAGTAAAATTGCATTTAAGCCTACTCCCATTAACCAGGGATTAATAGAATCTATTAAAGATAACATCTGTGATAAATTATGAGTATTTTCAGATTTTTATGCTAATAAAATGATTTTATCCTCTTTTACCACATTCATATTAAGATTCCTTTCTCCCTTGCTTTTCTATTGCTTGTTGTACTACTTCAATTTTTAATTCCAGTGCTTCGGCAATTTGTTCTACACTCAAACCCATTTTCAAAAGACGAGGAATTGCTTCTAACTTAGTTTCTTCCTTAACTTCTTGATAAAATCGAGTTTGTCGCCATTCTGTTAATCCAAACATCGCTTCTAACTCCTGACGGGTATAGGTGGAAAACTTATAAATTAGCATCCTTTCTACTAATTCTAAAAGATAAAGACTGTTTGCTGCATCTGCTTGTTGTACTAAATTAATTAAACTTCTTGCTGTTTGTATTGCTTCATCTTCAGGCGCAACTACTAATTGAATTATTTCTAAACCAATTGAAGATGATGTATCAGTTAATTCATCTAAATAAACTACATGAATTTGTCCCGCAGCTAGTGAACTTTGATATGCCAAGGGTATTCCAGGATCGTTTTGTTTCCGACAATGTATTTCTAACATAGTTTTTCTATAAAAATCTCTTTTTGTCTCATTTCTGACTTCTTTAGTTACCGTTATTTCCTGTTTTTGATATGTCCAAATTATTTCTTTTACTCGATTACAAGCTGATTCAGCTTTACCATTTATAAATGCTATATGGCTTGTGAACAAATTTATTTAAATCATCTAGTTTTAAACTATCAGTATGGAGATTATAATGGCCGTAGTCTCCAGCAATTTTTCTAAGAAATTTAGCCTGGTTTGACTCAGATTTAGTTTTTGTAACTAGATAACCTACTGCTGAATCAACTAAGCAGAGATAAGGATTAATTGTTCCTAGTTCTTTCCGAAAATCTCTTTCAATCTTGCTAGGGGTTTCTTTTTCTTCAGTTTCGTGAGGGATTTCGATTTTTTTATGCTTTTCAGGTTTTTGAGTTTTTTTTGATTGTTTAACCATTGCTTATTCCATTGGACGGATGCATCGCACCATTCTTTAGTTACCTATTTTAACCAAGATTGATACTTTTCTATCTGCCGATTTAAATAATTAGCAGGAAGTCTCACCGTAGAATCATTCTTGAAACGCAAGAGCGCAGAATAAAGCTGATTAACAGTAGCAACATTCCTGGTATACTTTTCATAGATTTGCTCAGAGAATTCTTAGTTTAACCCGGTTTACTACCAAAATTTATAAAATAGTTATATTCTCTCACCCATCCCCACCATGAACCAACCCATATTTCACCTCGCCTTCCCCGTCACCAATATCCCCGACACCAAAGCCTATTATGTTGACGGTTTAGGCTGCATTCCCGGACGCGAAAACCCCCACGCTTTGATTCTCAACCTTTATGGACATCAATTGGTAGCCCACGTTACCAAGGATATTCTAATACCTCAAAAAGCAATTTATCCTCGACATTTTGGACTAATTTTCACCCAAGAAGCAGATTGGCAAGAATTATTAGAAAGGGCAAAAAATAAAGATTTAAAATTTAGAGAAGAACCCAAATACCGCTTTACCGATTCCCTTCTAGAACATCAGACTTTTTTCTTAGAAGATCCATTTTATAACTTAATGGAATTTAAGTATTATCGTCATCCAGACGCGATTTTTGGCAATGCTGAACATACACTCATTGGGGATACGCATTAATCGGTTCTACTAAAGCTGCGGCTACTTTTTCTAAAGTCCGATCATCTGTTAACATCCAAGGGTGAAGTGCAACTCGTAAAATAACTTCTTTACCTAAAGGTATTTGCGAACTTGTAGCAGGTAAAATCATCAAATCATAAGGTGTCCAAATAGATGTAAAATTCAACTGCTTTAACATCTCGACATCAGCATTTAAATCATTGAGAAAATCACTATGAGGACGCATTTGCAAAGCACCAGCCAGCCAAGTACCATAAGCAACTATAGTTCCATAATGAGGTGAAGAAATCGTAATAAATCGCTGGACTCTATTTATTCCCCCCAACCGCTGAATATAATAACGGCTGACAATTCCTCCCATACTAAAACCCACTATATCCAGTGGTTGCGCTGTTGCAAAGGTATCATTTACATAATTAGCTACCTGCTGGGCTAATTTCTCCAAAACCTCAGAACCATTATTAGGGATTAAATCCACCGTATGCACAGACAACCCTTGTTGTCGCAGATAAAACGCCATTTTATTGAAAACCGCCCCGGTATCGTTAATACCATGCACTAATAAAACGGGATTTTGCTGTTTTGTTGCCATAATCTTAATTAGTTATTATTGTTAATAATTTAACTCAGTATTGTAATCCTAAATATACAATTATGTGACAGTTTTGCAACTGAATAGAAATTATTAAGATTTATTAAAAAAGCTCTCATAATCTTATAGTTATAATAAAATTTAATAATTAATTTGCGTTATTTACCGAATACTGTTTTAGACAAAAAGAACCTACAAATAATTGCCAGTAGTAATTATGGGCTTTTAATCAGCAGATAGTAGGTCTAATGATTGACCGTAGATAACGCAATCAAATGTAATATTACACCGTAATTTTTAACAATTTCGGTAACGTTCCAAACTATTCAAACCAGGAGCATTTTTTATGGGCTTTATCAAAAATATCATTGCGGGTATTGTGGGTTTTATTACTGGATTGTTTAACAAAAAGGGTGATAGCTACTACCTAGAACTCAAGGAAGAAGCTAACGTTAGTCCATCTCCAGCAACAGTAGCAGCACAACCTACACCAAAAGTTGAACCAAAAGCTACACCGGCAGCAGTAAAAGTTACTAAGCCTGAACCAGTTAAAATATCAGTCCCCACTGAAGCCAATTTTGCCACCAAATATCTCATTCCTACTAATAGTCCTCGTCGTCGTCCTGGCGTAAATATGAATGTCTTTTTAGATATGGCACGTCAAGTTAAAACTCCCGGATAAGTATCAAAAAGATTATAAATCGTCGCTATATTAGTCCACTCAGGTGGACTTTGTTTGTGTAGTAGCGATTTATAATCGCCGATACTTTCAAAACACCCTACAAAGCATTTTTAGTAAAGATAATCCCACTATATAAATGAAAAGCTGTATCCCAATTACTTTGTTCTGGGCGAAATAGATTAATGTGAGATGGGATTTGTTTGAGGATGTCTGTTTGGTCTATAACTATTTGTGCAAAGGGTTTAAAATCTGACCACACCTTAACTTCAGGTAACTGGTTCTCAACCCATGCCATTAAATTATTCCAGTTTATTCTTATAGTATTATGGTTAGCTTGAGATTGAGAGTCTAAACCTTGCTGAAACTCATAGCCTTGATCATAAATTCGCAAAATACTCCGTCTATTTGGTAGATGTAAATCACAAAATTGAGCATAATCTTGAGTTTTAGTTTTTCGTTCTATTTTCCCCTTAGCATTAACATCTACAACTTGTTCAAAAATGGGTAAAAGTCCCATTACTCTATCAGTAACTTCTGATAAATCAAATTTCATCGAACCAGTTTGATTTGCTTCATTTTGACAAACTACTTTGATTTGAGATTTATTTATTGATAAATGTTTAACTTGAAATACTTGAATTTGTTGAATTTGAGGAATTTTTACCCAAAAACAGGGAATACCAGCCTGTTGTAATTGTGTTCCATAGAATGCTAATTCTCCAACTTGAGCAATGCGATAAACCCGCCAATTTTGGCTAGGTAATATCATTCTTGCTGTGTAAGCATCTACCTGCATGATTTGGGCAAAATTGCTGGCTGCGATGGTTTTCAGTTCGTTATTAATCGGTTCTAAAACTAATATTCCCAATTCCTTGTTATCAGGTGCGGTTGTTGCTTTAACTATAGCTCTTTGTTTTTCTTCTTGTTTAACTTCTTCTAATCGCTGTAAACCTTGACGGGCTTGAGAAATAATTTTACTATGCGTCGTCGTGCGAAGTAATTGACGATATACTTTTTCAGCTTCTAGGAATTGATGAGAAACTTCTTTTAACTTACCAAAATACAATTGTACCCAAGGATTATCCGGGGACTCTACCAACATTTGTTGGATTAATTTGGCTGCTGTTTGATAATCTTTACATTCAAAAGCTTTAATAACTTGCTCTATCATATAGTGTTTTTCTAATGAAGTGTCATAGCTACCCAACTTCTTTAATAAGTCCGGTATCTGAGTATTATTCCTAAATCAATAGCAATATTTACTACCTTCAGGTTTACTATTTTCCTTCGCGGTTCGCATTGCGCCTAATAAAGTGGATACAAAAACACAGCGCTTTGCTTGGCCGCCAGACTTACTAGATAGAGTGATTCGGCCTAATTGGCTGAGGGGAACACTACCTATGTAATCAAACTGGACTCGTCTTACACCATTAGACAATTTGTCTAATGTGGATTCATTTTCATCTAACTTCACACTAGCATCTAAGTCGTTCCATTGAGCATTAGATGGGTTAATTGTAGCCGGATGAATTGCCCATTGTACAATATTATTTTGTTCTCGAAAACTAACGTGGTAAGTTAACTTTTCCTTTCTGGCTTGGCTTTGGGCTTCACGCATGGCTCGATAAACTTGATCTTGGGCAACATTTAAGTTGCGAGTTTTTATAAACGCTAACCAGCTTGGTGCAACTATCGCTGATAATATCCCTATCATTAACACCACTGCAATCATTTCTATTAAAGTAAAACCGTCGTTATATCGCTTATTTAATAAATAAATCATCCCTAATTATTTGCCAATAAGATAATTATACAGCAGGAGTCAGCACTTCGGCTTCGCTCAGTGATCAGTCAGGAGTAAAACTGGCTTGCTGTCCGGTTTGGAATTTAGAGCCTGTACCGTTCGGCTGACGCTCACGGAAGCCTCATTAGTCTGCAATCTGCTGTATATATGTTGCTATATATAATGCCTTTTTATATAGCGGTTTTTTACTGATATTTGATTTTTTATAGATACTAATTAGTTGATATCTCTATTTATATAAAAATCCCCGTCCTTGCACTCTCACACTGGTTGTAGGAAAAAAATTTTTTTTAATTTCTGTATATTTAATTGCATTTGCATTGTTATAAATACGAGCTAGGGCATTACCTCGAATAAATACCTGCGCTGTTGTATTAGCTCTATCTACACAGGCATAAAAACCATTCATACTCGTTGGTTTAATTGCTGACCAAGTAATTCCCTGTGTTGTAGTTGTAGCTGCCATATCACTAGGACAAGTAGCTGCTAGTGGTGAATCTGTAGTTTGATCTACATAATCAATCAACACTATAGCATCAGCAGTATAAGTAGTTCCAGAATTCTTCCATTTGTTCATTCCTATTTCTAAACTATCAGAGTCTTGAAAATAATCATGAAATGGAGCAAAACCGGGACTCGGACAATTTTTGTCATTAACATACTTTTTAGTATATCCAGAACAAGTTACACCGCTAGGAAGTTCCACACCGTCTTTAATTTGCCATCTAGCAATACGAGCCGCTTTTGACCAAGTTGTATTACTATCTTTGATTAAATAATAAACAACTAAGGAATAGACAAAAGTATCATCATTGCCTGATACAGTGGGAACTACACCACTAACTAATTCCCGGTTCCAAAAAACCAATATAGGAGTTTTAGTATTATCACTTTGGTAAGCCATTTGAGCTTTTATAGCATTAATACCAGCAGCATCATAAATATAAACAGCCTGTTGTAAATCACGAGAAATATAATTAAGTGCAGTTTGAATTTCTAACTCAGAATTTGCCTTAGCTTGTTCATCTCTCTCTGCGGTCATGACACTAATCATAAAGTTGAATAATGGTGCAATAATTAAAAATGCAATCACCAAAGCTACTAATAATTCAATGAGCGTAAAACCGCCAGATTTATTAATAAATCTGGAAACTTTTATTTGATTTACAAGGATCAATTTCAGCGTTTTCATCATCGAATTTTACCTGTTAATTTAATGTAGGTTGGGTAAACGCAAGGAAACCCAACATGATACACCCACTACAAACTAGATAATAAGCAATCTATCCCACATTCCGCAGGTGTTTTTTGAATTTTCGGAATTATCCATAACCCAATGATAACAAGGCTTTCAGACAATGACACGCAATTCTATATTAGAGCGATCGCCGATATATTTAAAGCTCGAATCAAGTTTATTGAGAATAATGTCAATAAATTAGTTGGTTTGAGATTAAATTCATTGAATACCGACCTAGATAGCAAAAAGCATGAACTGGTTATTATGATTGGGTTTTAGCTGTTTTATGAAATTCTTTTTTTGACAAAATAACCTGCTGGGAAAAATATTTTGAGTATATTTACTCATGCTGAATGTGGGATCTATTGACAAGATTGATTATTACCATCCTGATCTTTTGCTAGTCCAAGACGGTAACATAGAGCCTGAAATGTAGTATTACTGTGGGCAATATCAACAGTTCTTTCTATTAATGGTGTTTGCTGATTACCTATACCAGATACAACAGATGAAGCTACTTTTTTGGCATTACTTGTACTCGCTAAAAGAGGCTTACTAAAATCAACATCTGAGCGATAAACCCGAACTGCTAGACGATAACCACTGGTTTTTGGATGAATACCACTAACGATTATGGGCATAGCTTGAATATAAAACTCGTTGAATAGATTTGTATGGTTTGGTTGACAAGCTGAATCACTGGCTATACAAGTCTTTCCATCTTCTTTGAAGAGATACAAGTTTACATCTACATCGCTTTTGCTTTTAGGAACTGGCATTTGTGTGATACCAATTAAATAATCTGCGGAAGTTCTGACCGTTGTCGGGTCTAAAGTAATTTTTTTACTTGGTGCTGTACTTGAACCCGTAACAATTGAACCAGTTTTAATACCATCAATAAAAGTATTTGCAGCCTGAGTTGCTTTTTCTACGCGCCGGGATTGAACACGAATAGCTGTCGACAGGACTAAGATAGGAGTGATAGATACTAGGAGAATACTAACTACAACCATAGCTATGAGTGATTCAATAATTGTAAAGCCGGAATCACGGTAAAATAATGTTTTGGATTGTGATTTGGGTTTCATCATTTACAGGTAGAAGGGCGCTGATTTTGAGCTAGGGCGTAGGGAGTACCGGAATTGGTCGTTTTAGCACATAACAAAGTCTCTACCCATTTATCATCTTTGCCAACTTCCCGGAAATACTCATCTGGTAAATCCGGTGATGTGAGTACCAATTTACTAGCGAATCTGTCGGGAGATTGTGATAAAAGCGCGACATCATAATTCCAATTTCTTGTGGGCGGAAGATAACCTGTAGCCGCACCACTATCATTTACAATAGGATATACAATGCTACTAGCTCCCACATTAACGTTATATGTCCCCGTAGCATAAGCACTTTTTTTCAATTGGATAAAAGAACCAGAAATCTTTGCTGTTTTTTGACCATTAGAAGATGCCCAATTCTCCATAAACCGGGTAAAGTTTTGTAAACCACCATTATCTTCTGTTGGCCGGGCTGGACTATCTCCTGCGGCGACATTCAAGTTAAAAGTAGTGTCTGCTAATACTGGTTGCAACCAGTTCCTACTATCTTGACTCTCTTTTGGTGTTTTTGATGTATCATTTACACTACTTATTACTGTAGTGTTAGTAGAGTCAGTTTCAGTGGCAAAGGGTTTTTGAATTTGTAAAACTGGTTCAAATACATTACTACTATTGGGTAGTAACCAAGGAACAAGAAATTGATTACCACTGGAGTCTAGGGCTAGTGCTGGTGAGGTTGTGCCACCTACTGGATATTCTGCTAGTTTATTGCCACTGGCAGGAATTCCGTAGATAGTTAGAGGAGTAGTTAGCAAAGTGGTAGTTAAATCGCGTTTAAAAGCCAGTCGCTTAAATGGTAATGCTTCCCAACCATTTGAATTTCCGCTAGAACTGTTATATCCATTGAAAGCAACATTATTTATTGTCCAGCGTTTAGTTTTGACAGCGCATTGAGCAGTGGTATCCGTTGCACTACAAAAACATTCGTCTTTCACTGCTGAACTACAAATTTCATAAGCATACTGTCTAGCTGGTATCATCCTCACCAATGGTGTGACAAAGTTATTTACATAGGAACTACCTTGGTATCCTGTTGTGGCTGTATCAAAGTCTTTAGGAAAACCAGAATTATTTATATCAGCCCATTTACCATTTGCACCAAAGAAATTAACTGCGGAAAACCCTGGCGCTGGTGTACCAACTAGACTATTATTCCAGTCATAATCTCCTTCATCACGAAAACCTTCTCTAAAGTTGCCAGAAAGCAAGGTAACCGCATCACCTAAGACTGTTGCGGGTCGCCATTCATCCCCAGTAGGACAATTGGGTAGTTGAGGATTACCAGAACGACAAGCAAAGTTAGGATTAAGGTTGGTGCTAGTACGAGTGTAAAAATTATTCCAGTCATTTGCTAGAGTTTGTGTAAATTCCTCTTGAGTATGGAGATTAAAGTTACCTTTAATGTATACGGGCAAATTACTGGCTAAAATTAAACCTTTTTCTTCTTCTCGGTAAGTATTTGTTGTTCCCCGTCCTAGTTTGCTTCCATTGATGAGCATAATTGCATTGGGACGACGAGTAGAATCAAGAATATGGTCAACAGGACTTACTAATTTTTGCGCGTCTGTTTGTATGCCTGATGTACCAGACGCATCTAGTAAAGCATCATTACGAGTTGCGTAGATAATACCACTACTAGGTAACAAGTATTCTTGCGATGGTGAGGAAGTACCAATGGTTTTTGTTCGCAGTTGGTTAAGGTCCAACACAGTAGCCCGAATTTCTAAAGGTTGTCTGTCTATGATGGGATAATCATAGGTTGTATTATTAGATGAACTATTACGGACAATTTCCCTGGAGTCCAATAATGATGTTTCATAAATTGCACCATGAGGAATGACGGAATTACTGGGACTAATAGTACCATCGAGAATTTGTAGGGCGCAGATTTGAGCATCAATAGTAGACTGTTCAGAAATAGTCCGGTTTGCTGTTTTTGCTAATGCTTTGACCAGTAAGCCATCATCTATTAATCGCCCATTGGGATAAGTTAATTGAGATAGATAGCTTAAGACTTTAGCATAATGACTCTCACCTTTAGTAGATGTAGGTGCAGGATAAACTATGCCATTGTTGGATAGTCCACCCGTGGCAACATTCCAAGG
Organism: Anabaena sp. 54; assembly: GCF_017355725.1. NCBI lineage: Bacteria > Bacillati > Cyanobacteriota > Cyanophyceae > Nostocales > Nostocaceae > Anabaena > Anabaena sp. 54. The sequence goes on along the minus strand of NZ_JAAVWA010000035.1, from coordinate 27,984 downwards.
TAGTCCTGTGAGATTTTTGGCAGTAGTGCTGTTGGTAGGAACATAAAAACTACTCACACAAGCTATAGGAGTGGGTATTTTAGCGTTATAGTTAGCAGATTTGTAATGATATACTGCTGTAGCCCGCATTTTCAAATATGGTGTATTAGCATTGGTAATCTCACGCCATTTATATGTAATGGAAGAATCATATAGATAGTATGGTGCAATGGTTTTTGTCGTTGGTGCAGTCCCAGGAACTGGCATAGTATCTGACCATATTTCTTTAACTGTGCTGTTGACGGTAGTTGTAGTATCGGCTGCACTCAGATATACTCCTGCACCTGTAACAACTCGCAAACCACCTACCGGTTCTGTAATATCTTTGGGAATTTTAGCTGCGTCTAATTCCCATGCACCATCTCTACCTGTATCTGCTAAATTTGCTAATGGTTCTGTTTGGACAAAAGATTGTCTTGTCCGAGTTTTAGTTGTATCCCCTGCATTCCATTTAATCCCACTAATTTCTTGTACATGGGTAATACTATTCCCTAAAAATCCCTTGGGGTTGTTACTTGTATTCCACCATTGTTCAGGAATATTATTTCCTGAAGATGTTGCTGCGGTTGTATCCCACCAGATTTCCGATAAGTTATTGCTAACTATAACTCTGTCACCTAACGTAGTTTCTATACCACCAGCATTTTTAAGTGCCTGTGGTTCTGTAGCTTGTGGTTGTAGAGATGTACCCGTAGTATTCAAGGTTAATGTGCTGTAACCTGTCCCTATTTTACCATCACTGGGATCTGTGGCATACATCCATTTATCAATGGGACGCAATTTATCACCACTACCTTGAAGTACATTAGCAGGAAATGTCTCTGTACTGCCAAAATTAACCTCTTGATAAGGTACGCGACGAGTCCGTTTTTGGAAATAAAGCTGTAATTGTTGACGACGAATTGCATCAAATTCGGCTGTTGTGAAACTGGATAAACCTAAATCTTGTTTTTTCTTTTCAATACCTGTTTTCACTTCGGATGGATCACTACTAATAGCATTAGCAAATTGACTAGCAATCAGTTTATTAATCCGATTTATATAAGCGAGGTTATTGTACATGAGGTTACTAGAACTGTTAGTAACAGATGCCTCCCATGTAGAAGCAGCAGGATTAGTAGTGGTACCTTTGAATAAATCAACTTTAGTTGTGGTAGTTCCTGCACTTTTAAAACCACCTGCTCCTAAATTTCCACCGACGATAATTTTAGAATTTTGAGATTTGTAATAACAGGATTCTTTACTACTGATTTGATATAATTGAACTTGACCAGAACCACCTGTTAAAAAATTACTATTAGTAAATATTCCACCATTAAGATTTAGGGCTGTATCGGGATTAATTTCTAGATCATCGTTATAAATAGCAATGTTACTGGGTAGTATTTGGATGCGGTCTTGTTGATATTCTAGGGCGGCAAAACCTTTACTACCTTGATATTTTTCATAATTGGTAGTATCACTAGGCAAAGTTATAATTGGTACTGTAACTGTATAAACAAAAAAGGATTTTTTTAGCTCATTATTTTGTTTAATCCAACCTGTATTACCGACCAATATTGGGTTGTTATTTGTGGTGCAATTAGTATCTAAAATTCCTTTGATCATTGGTGAAGTTCTGGCTTCCAAGCGGTTTCTCGCTCGTGCATATTTACCACTAATATTTCTGGGAGTTCTAAATAAAATGCCATAGAGAGTGTAACTATCAAATTTCCCATTATTGTCAGTATCAACAGGAAATTTCCAGGCTGTATTTACTGTTTCGTTATCATATAATGATGTATTTATAGTAGGTTGCTCAATTACACTATTGCCACTAATATCAAAACTTATTTGCAGTTTGGTTTCGTCTGCAAAGGTGTATTTATTAATGTTGTCTATATTGTTTATGTCATCAAGAACTTTATATAATTCTGCGTCTGTGGGGGTGATTTTTGGTAATGATATATCTTCAAAGAGTTTGTTGATTTTAGCTCGACTACGATCAATTGCTGGAATAGCAGCACTAAGTACAATTTCGTTAATGCGGACATTACTAGCATTTTTGGCTCGGTCAAAGGAACGTAACATAATAGTAGTGGTCAATAATACTACTACCATTGAGACCATTGCCACTGTCGGTAATACGAAACCTGCGGTTGTTACTTTCCATTGTTTCCGAGTACCGAAAGTAGTCCACAGTAACCAAATAATTTGTTTTTTTGAGTGGGTCAAAAACCGCCGAATCAATTTGGTGAAGATTTTTGATAACTGACGTTTGCGATACATACCTGATAACTGTCTTAACACCTACATGATGGGCATAAACTTTCTGACCCTTACTATATTAATGATCCCTTGCTTATATATCTATCTAAGGTATGAGAAAATCTAGGATACTGGTTCGTGAATGTGATAATAAATAACAACGTGAAAATCCTTGAATTAAGACTCCCGGTTCGCCCATTTTTGCGAGAGTTAGAAGAATTCTACTCAGGAGTAAAAGATTGACCACTAAGCTGAGTATAAATAGTAGGGGGAAACCCAAGTAAAACAAGAATACGCTGCTGTAAAGGGGAAAGAGTAGTTAAATGAGTGTAGACTTCATTGTTAACCTCAATTAATATCAATGTGATTTCTTTAAATGCAACAAGAAGCATTTCAGCAGTAGGACGTGCCGTTTTACGCTGAGGATTACCAGCATAAAGTCCAGCCAATTTTTCTTGATTTTTGTCAAGATGGCGACGAACCTGAAACTCTAAAAGAGTCAAAACTCGCAAACCAATTGAAAGTAGTCGGATCAAACCAGTAATATGGTCTTCACGTTGTAAATAAATTGGAGTTAAAGAAAGAGGAAAGCCTTTAAGTCGAGCAAATCCTCGTTCTGTCAAATACTCATCTCTATAAGCACGAACTGCTTGTTTCAAACTCAGGTTAGCTTCAGTTTCATTAGTGACATAAACTCGCCAGCCTAACAGTTGAACTTGTTGTTTTACCGCGTCTTCATTAATTTTAAAATCTAAATTAAAGGAAACTTCTTCTATTATTTGAGATTGACGTTCGCCATATTGTCTTTTAACTTTTTCAACTCGCTGAGTTTGAATATCAATTTCAAATAATCCCCCAGTCCGATAACGCTTGAGAATCTCAGCTACAGATAACTCCCACTCTGGAAATGATGTCAGCTTTTTCTTGCCGCGTTTGGGGATTTTTAGTTGTTCAAGAGCATGAACGGTTTTCTGTATGCGTTCACGTAGATATTTTTCCTCTGTCTGGGCAATGGCATAAGAACGGACTACTAATTGTCGCTCTTCCCAAGATATTTCTTGCTCGTTAATCTTTTCTTTTTGGAGCAATTTTAGTTCAAATCCTTCAGCAATCTCTCTCGTTTTTCCATCTGCATAATCATAATTGATAGTTGTCAATTCTTGTTTTTCATCCCAAACTGGTTGCAGATATTCTCTTAATTTTTCTGTCGGTGTTTGCTTGGCATTTAAAGGACATAGATAAAAATCTCCCCCTGATACAATATGGATTCTTGTCCCCATTGATGCCATTTTACAGTCCCCAATATACAGTAATCCTGGCTGTTTTAGCGTCGAACGGACTCTCTCAATTGCGGGGATATATAAAGGGTCATCTGCTTTTTCTCCCGATAATATTTCTGTTGCTATTGGCATTCCTAATGGGTCTAATGTTGATAGCATGATTTTGACTTGTGCCAAATCTGGACGATGGTCTTTGCTATGACCCCATTGAAATAGCCCTTCAGTATTCACCCCGCAATAACTTGAAGCTGTTGTACTATCCAGTCTTACCCGTTCTGGTTTGATATCATACACTTGCAACAAATTACTTCCCAGTTCTTCCTCAAACGCATACCAGTTCTCGTCACAGTTAAGGTAACGCAATACTGCTTCTAATCGGTCATCGGTTAGGTCAAGTTCGTTTAAGCTTTCACCAATCAATTTTTTCAATGTTTCTAACCGTTTACCAGCCCAGGCTTGAACTTGATTTAAACGGTGGTCTGCTTGCGATAAGATATGTGTTAACCAGATCACTGCTACATTCCCCAAGCTTTGTCCTCGCCAATTTCCATGGGTGGGGAAGTTTTTATCTATTAGCTTTTGTACACCCATCCGTTCTATCTGTGTGAGTAGTACGGGTATGTCATCTACTCGTTCGTTTGTAATTATGGATTCAGTTGCCATAACGTCGAACATATACTTACTTAGCTTATTTTGTATAACCTGTCTCTGATTATACTTTTATCTGCACATTTTTCCTAACTCCCTAAAAAATGGGCGAACCGGGAGTTAAGAGACTTCCAATTAACAAAATTCCTAAAAGTTTCTTGTGGTACGGGTACTTCCCACCAAAACCCTCCAACGGTGATACTTACTACAAAACGGTCTTTTCTGACTGAGGTTGGGACTGTCTAAGTAGGTGAACACAATAAAACCAAACTGTGTAAAGAAACGTAAAATCGCCCAAACCCTCTTGCCTCTTGCCTCTTGCCTTTTGCCTCTTGCCTTGCCATAACGACAATTTTCAACGCCAACCTACTTATCACTCTACCACTTCCTCTAAGATACAAGGTTGAGTCGAACGCAGTGAAACCCAGCATTAGCAGTAGGATAGCAAGGGGAACTTCAGCATAAAAAATCGCCAAACTTCGCAAAATCCTGACATAATAAATTGCGTGGTTTGACGGTATTCAGAAAGGAATTTTTGCTAAAGAATTTATACTACGCAGTTATTACTTGAGTGCTAGATAGACTACTAAAAGAATAGGATTGGTTGCCAACGATTAAGTTAGTAAAACCAAATACATTCATAGTTGTAGCACCTTGCGTAACTGTCACAAAATTCTCATTATTAACAGTTGTAGAACCAAGAGTATAGCTACCACTAGATAATTTCAAGGTGTCCACACCGTCCCCACCAACAAAGTATCCCGTACCAAAACCCGATACAACGTCGTTACCGGCTCCTAAAAGAACATAACCACTACCGGAGAATCCATTTATAGCAGTAATACTATCGTTACCATCGCCGAGGTTAATAGTACCATCGTTATAGATGCCTTGAGTACCACCTGTAGCAGTGATACTATCGTCACCACTGCCGAGGTTAATATTACCCTTGTTCTCGATGCCGTAAAGACCACCTGTAGCAGTGATGTTATCGCTACCAATGCCGAATTGAATAGTGCCAGTGTTCGCGTTCTGGATGCCAATACCAACACCATTGCCAGTAGTAACGGTAGTAGTAGTAACGTTATTGGAGCTACCTTCATCAGAGCTATCATTACAACCTTGACCACTGCGGCTGTCGTCGTCGCGACCGTTGCTAGAGCTATATCTACCACTTGAAGATTGACTATTCCGGCTGTAATCGTGGTCGTCGTCTTCGTAATCGTCGTCACGACCTCCGCTAGAGCTATTAGAGCTACTATTTGAAGATTGAGTAGTGCTGGTCGAGACGCTGTAAGTACCACCTGTAGCAGTGATAGTATTCTTACCATCGCTAAGGTCAATAGTGCCGCTGTTCTGGATGCCGTAAAGACCACCTTTAGCCGTTATACTATCGTCACCAATGCCAAATTGAATAGTGCCAGTGTTCGCGTTCTGGATGCCAATGCCAACACCATCGCCTGTAGTAGTAACGGTAGTAGTAGTAACTTTATTAGAGCTACTATTTGAAGATTGACTGTTCCGGTTGTCGTCGTCACAATCTCTGGAAGAGCTATCATTGCAACCTTGACCACTGCGGCTATCGTCGTTGTTACGACCGCTGGAAGAGCTATATCTACCACTTGAAGATTGACTATTCCGGCTGTAATCGTGGTCGTCGTCTTCGTGGTCGTCGTCACAACCTCCGCTAGAGCTACTATTTGAAGATTGAGTAGTGCGGGTCGAGACGCTGTAGCTACCACCTGTCGCAGTGATGGTATTGTTACCATCGCCTAGTAGAATACTACCGCTGTTCTGGATGCCGTAAAGACCACCGATAGCAGTAATGATATCGTTACCACTACCGGATTGAATAGTGCCGCTGTTTTGGATGCCAGCACCATTGCCTGTAATAGTAAATGTAGTAGTAACGTTATTAGAGCTACTGTTATTAGAGCTATCATCATCGCAACCTTGACCAGTACGGCTGTCGTCGTCGTCGTCACGACCTCTGGTAGAGCTACCACTACAACCTTGACTTCGGCTATTGTCGTCGTCACAACCTCTAGTATTACTAGAGCTACCACTTGAAGATTGAGTAGTACTGTTCGAGACGCTGTAACTACCACCTGTAGCGGTGATGGTATTGTTACCATTGCCTAGTTCAATAATGCCGCTGTTCTGGATGCCGTAACTACCACCTGTCGCAGTGATGTTATCGTTACCATTGCCGAATTGAATACTGCCGCCGCTGGTGAAACGACTAGCAGCGCCATAGTTCCCGATGCCGTAACTACCACCTGTAGCGATGATGTTACCGTTACCATTACTGAATTGAATACCGCCGTTGTCGTTGAAGATGCCATAAGTAATGCCTGTAGCAGTGATGTTATCAACACTACTAGAGCTACCATTGTCAAATTGAATAGTGCCACTGTTCAAGATGCCGTAGGAACTACTACTTATAGCAGTTATACTATCGTTACCACCACTGAATTGAATAGTGCCATAGTTCTCAATGCCGTAGGAACTACTACCCTTAGCCGTTATACTATCGTTACCAGTACCAAATTGAATGCTGCCGTTGTTTAATAGACCAAGACTACCCGTAGCAGTGATGTTATCGTTACCAGTGCCGAATTGAATAGTGCCGTTGTTCTGGATGCCGTAGGAACTACTGCCTGTAGCGGTGATTTTATTGTTACCATTGCCGAATTGAATAGTGCCACTGTTCAAGATGCCGTAAATACTACCTGTAGCAGTGATTTTATTGTTACCATTGCCGAATTGAATAGTGCCACTGTTCAAGATGCCGTAACTACCTGTAGCAGTGACACTATCGTTACCATCGCCGAATTGAATAGTGCCACTGTTCAAGATGCCGTAACTACCACCTGTCGCGGTGATTTTATCGTTACCACTGTTAAATTGAATAGTGCCGCTGTTCAAGATGCCGTTAGTAGTTCCTGTAGCAGTGATTAGATAATTCCCGGTTGCAAATGCAAGTGTGGTGTTGTTGTTGGAGATGCCGCTGACACCACCTGTATATTTCCTAGTGATAGTTGAGGAAGAAGGCATGATGGTAAGTTAGGTTAATGACCTAATTAATTGGATCTAATCTTAATTGTATAAAAAAAAAATCAATTGTCTATAATATTTTTATAATTCAATGTTTATAATGAAAACATGGTTGGAGATTGCTGCTTTAAAAGTAATTAAATTAGCATAATACTTCGATGTAGCCCCTGACCACATACGTGAATATACTTAAAATGCTCTTCTCAACAGATTGTTTGGGAGAACTCCACACAAAAGATAATCCAATCTTGCGGGCTATGGGTTTTACGTTAAGTTGATACATATCAGCTTTTGCTTTATCCCTACAAATCTAGGTTTTTCGTAATTTCGTAAAAGTCCATGTCCCAAACGTGTTTAGTATATCTAACTGTAAATTCTGATTCAGGGTTCAGAAAATGAATTTTTCCTAAATTTTCATGAGATTCAGTAGTTTCATCAGTATCACCATCAAAAGCTATGATATACTATGACTATAGTCACTGGTGTAAACTTAACGTAAAACCCATAGTCCGACGGGGAATGAATTCCCAGTCTCATAGCGAAAGTCATCTGAAGATGACTGAATAACTAGAAAATTTTTTAAATTGTTTAGTAAACTTTAGTTTACTTTGGTTATTAGCCCGGAAATTCGTTTCTGGGCGGGTGTGGAAGAAAACACATAAGCTATTTCTGACTTAAGTTGACATCAATGGACTATAGTGATTCCCTATTAGGTGCGACTAAAATTTAAACCCATTCTTGATCTCTTCCTGGCAATTTACGCAATCAGAAGGTGAGGTTGTGTCTGGGTGAAACTGTGCTGAACCAATATTTTATGTGGCTCAATGATTCAAATAATCATTCTGTCTTTTAGGCTGCTTAGTATTAGTTCTAAGATATTATCAAATTTTATTTTTTCCAATTGTAGAAAATAATCATGGCGCAATTTGTGGGCGTAAAAACTTAACTGTAATGCAATTTGTTTGGTAACAATCAATTTGCCTGTCGCTACAGATTGCTCCTGTGAATTCCTGGCAGTAACAAGAGGTGCATTATGATGAAACTTTTTAACCGATTATCCTGGGAAAAAAACCCTCAAAAGTCACAGCAGGGATTTACACTTTTAGAAGTGCTAGTTGCCATTATAGTGATTACTGCGTTTATAAACGTAGCAATGATGGGATTAGTAACTGCCGCTCTCTTTAAAAGTAAGGCTAAAGCGTACTCTAATGGTATTACTTGGATTCAAGCGGATCTAGAAGCAGTCAGAGATAAGGCAGCGAATTTATCCATCTTATCAGCTAATGCTGCTGCTCAACAAAAAGAAGTTGTGTTGGAATCCGCTGTTGGATTAGCAAATAACGATCAGGTAAGAATCGGAACAGATTCCACGACCTATACAATTCAAAGTATTAGTGGAAATTCGCTTACCCTTACAGCTGATATTGCTATCGCTCAGTCTACCAATGCATCTGTCACTGCGGTCAGCAAGTGTGCAGCCACGTCCTCTACTGGTGGCTTTGCTTCTTACCTACAACAGAATTTGCCTACATTAACAATTACAAGATATATCGGTGGAAAACCATACACAGTTTCTCGCACTCCTACGATTCAGAATACTGCTCCCTACGAAGTTCTGCAACTTTCCTATACTGTGACTCCTCAAAGCAATATTAACGTCAAAGTGGCATCAATGTATTCTGAAGTTATTCCTAGTGCATTTTATCAATGTTAAGTATATTTTAATCAGTATTATAATCGTTAGTAATACCCTGATTTTATGGTGGAAATACTATGAATAAAAAAAATAAAACTCGATTAATACTTAGGAGGAAGGATGATGAATAAAAAATTGATGAATCAAAGACTAAAGATTGCTATTGTCTATCTCTCTGGCGAAGAAGGTTTTGTTATGCCTATTGCTGTGGGATTTGGGTTAGTCATGCTCATAATTGCTCTCACGATGATTATGAGATCTCAGAGCGATGTAGTAAGTGCATCATCTCAGAAAACTGTATCCGGAGCGTTGGCAGCAGCGGAGACAGGTATTGCTCGTTATCAAAGTTTTATCAGCAAAAATAAGGCTATTGCAGTCTACCCTGATTGTAACAGTCGAAGTGTAAATGGGACTTGTTCAGATACAGGTAATACTCAAAAGAGTTGGTCGAACGCTTCGGTGATATCAGAACTAAGTGGTGGTAGTAGTAGCAGTGGTAGCTGTGGTGCCACTACTACTAGCGGCAACACCGCGGCAAACACTGTTGCTGAAATAGCACAGCAATCTACCACGAACTGGCAAGATATAACAGACGCAAGTGGTGTAAATCAAGGACAATACAAGCTTGTTAGTTATTCAGGTGTACCAAGCAATACTGCTCCGGGAAATGCTACGCTAACGGTTCTAGGTCGAGTTAAGCAAAGTGGTACTGGCAATACAGCTACTTCTAAGTCTAATACAGCCACCACCAAGCTTGTAATCAGTATTCCTGTATCATCCACTACAACTCCAAATACGGTTACGAATACAGGTACAGCACCGGCTGGATTATGGGCAAATAGTTTTAGTTTTAGTGGTGGTAATGCCATAGCAAATGCAAATGTTCAGGATGCTAGTTGTGGTGGTACAGGTACTACTGCTTTTCCTACGACTAAGGATGCCAGTGGCAACTATACTAGGATAGGAACTGTGGATGATGGTAATCCTGCTACTGCTAATCCAAGGGGTACACTCACCTTATCTACTCAGGCATTTCCGGATCTACCTAATGGTAATCAATATACGCCTCCGACATTGAATGTTAACAATATTTCCACTGGAATTAATCGTAATAATGGCACTCTAACACTTCCTGGTACGGGTGATATCAATAGCAATGGAGTAGCATTTAGTGCTACAGTACCGCAAAATTCAACATACATATATCGTATAGGCGCAAGCGGTAGCAATTCCATTAACTTAAGTGGAAATGCCAGTATAACTTTTGGATCTTCACGTGGTGCTTGTAACGAAACAATAATAATTTATGCCGATGCTGATCTTAATCTGAGTGGTAACGGTCTTGTTGCTCCAACTGTATGTGCAGGGGGACTAACAACAAAAGTTATTTTTTATACGGGACCCAATGCGAGTTTAACATTGACGGGTAACGGTGCAACTTACAACCCAAAGTATTTTAAATTTTATATGTATGGCACTGGGACCGAAGAAGTAAATCTCACGGGTAATGGTTCATCCTCCGCTTTCATATTTGCACCTTTTATAGCCACAAGATTAACGGGAAATGGTAACGTTTCTGGTTCTTTGTGGACAAAAAGTTTTACTGCTACTGGGAATGGAAATATTAATCAGTCTGCGGTTTCATGGACTGATTTATCAGAAATTTCTCAGCCTGCCTCTGGTAGTATTCAAACGATAAATCTTGGCAATGTTAATTCATGGCAGCGTCAGAGTGTAAATTAAGTAAGTGGATGATAAAAAACCGAAGTATTAACAAAAAGTAAAGTTGCCCAAAACTTCTTCTCTGTTCCTTTGTTATAAAGACAATTTTTAACGCCAACCTACTGAAATGATAGCTAATGTTACCTGATCATCTCCATGAAAATAGTCAGGGTTTCACTCTGATGAAAACGTTAACGATCCTTATTATTGGCATTTTAAGTGCAATAGCTTATACCCAGGTAATACTATATGAATCATGACAACACCCATTACAGTGAAGATGGATTTACTTTACTAGAATTAATCGTGGTTATGCTTTTTGTCGGCATCCTAGCTGCTATTTCTGCTCCTAGTTTTTCAGCTTTAAATCAAAGGAATAAAGTTACTCAGGACCTAACCAGCACTAAAAATGCTTTATTAGAAGCACAAATAGGAGCTATGCGTCGAGGTCAAAGCTGTACACTTTCTTTTTCTACTGCTACACCACCAACAATTAGTAGTTCTACTGGCAACTGTCTATTGACAGGTACACGAACGTTATATAACGTTTCTATGAATGTATACAAAGATGGAACAGGTGCGGCTTCTAGTTTGACATTTGATTATCTGGGTAATATGACGGAAACAAATCCCATAACAATTGTATTGCAATATAGCAACAATATTGGAGATAAAAAATGTATAGTTGTCTCTCAACCACTAGGGTTAATTGCAACTGGCAAATATACGGGTAGTGGTGCTACTTATTCATCCAATTGTACACCTTAAAAAATATGTTAAACAATACTTTTAATATCAAAAAAAATATCCAATTTTATCTTCAAAATTATAAAACTATTCAATTTTCTCTCAATGGCAATGAGGGATTTACTTTGATAGAGTTGTTAGTAGCAATAGCTATCATGTCTGGTGTTTTGACTATAGCTGGTATTGGTATTGTGGCTATGTTGAAACAAAATAGTAAAGCATTATCGGAAAGTGACAGACGTGCTAATTTGAATCGGGCTTTGGATTATATTAGCAATGAAGTGAGAAGCGCAAAAAGTATAACAACTAGTGCTAATACTGGTGATAATTTAGCATTACCTAGTGGTTTTAATATACCCTCAAGTACCAATGGTCTTGTGCTGACATTTCCTGATAATACAAAAAGTGTATATTTTGTAGCTCCTAGTGACAAGGCGAGTACCTGTAATAAAACAACTAGTTTATGGCAGTGTCCATTTGCCCTTTTTCGTGCCAATGGTACTTATGCTAGTGGTTCTACTATACCAGCAAACACTGGTGTGATGCTTGTTGATGGTCTGAAAGCACCGACTAGTATTCCTTCCTGTTCTAATGTGTCTGTAGGTACTAGTGGTTTCTATGGTTGTATTTCCAATACTCGCCAGGTTATTCTATCTTTATATGGTAAATTAACAGAAACAGATTCAACAACTCTACAAGTAAGTTCTACTGCTGTTGTAAGGGCTAAATAATTGCGAAATTTGTTACAGTTACAGTCTCAGAATCCAGGGAATAAATTCCCTGTCTTATAGCTGAAGTCGGTTAAAACCGACTAGTTTTAGTTTATTTGTTTTATTTAATTTAGGATATAAAAGTTAATTTTTATTTAATCAGAGTGCGTTAAAACGCACTTTAGCTATGAGACCGGAAATTGATTTCCGGGCGGGTGTGGAAGCCAACAAATAAGGTATTTTGAAATGAACCGGGGTGAGAAATATGGACTTTTGTAAAATCCCGAAAAACCTACATTTGTAGGGGCAAAGCAAAAGCTCATTGGTGTCAACTTAAGTTGGAAATGGCTTATCTGTTTGCTTCCACACCCGCCCAGAAATGAATTTCAGGGCTAATAGCCAAAGTTTACTAAAGTAAACTGGGGATTTTTAGTCATCTTCAGATGACTTTTGCTATTAGACTGGGAATTCATTCCCAGGCGGGCTATGGGTTTTACGTTAAGTTGACACCAATAAGCACTGCTAAACCCCTACCCGCATAATCAAATATTTAAGCCGTGTTGAGTATACAAGCAGGATTAGTCGCTAAAATCAAACATTTTGAGGAGGAAACTAAAAGTGCTTCACCCAGTAATTCTAATTGGTCAATTGTTAATGTGGGAATTGTGTCAATTAATGATGATTCAATTTCACCAATTCGCCGATTTAGTTGCCGGATAATTAGCTGTTGTTCTCGTTGTATACCCTGTTGTATTCCTTTTTGCTCACCCCGTTCCATTGCCAGTTCTTCTGTTGGACTAATAAAAGGCATTTTAGTTTCCTCCTCTATCACCGATTTAGAACAATGGTTACAAAATTTGTAGGTTGAGTTGAGGAACGAAACCCAACATTATAAATCCAACATTTCAGCCTACATTTCTCATGGGCGCAGGCCCTGCGCCCCTACGTTTTTATGATAAGTTAGACTTTTTGTAATTGGGCTACTCTGGGGTCTACAATTTTTTGTCCTAAACTCAGGAATTTAATCGCTACAGACACCTTATTTCCTTCTCCGAAAACGTGGGTAATTTCCCCAAGTCCGAAGGACTTATGTAATACTCTGTCACCTACTTGCCAAATTCCGGGAGTGGTTTGTTTACTAGTGGTTGCAGGTGTGGTTTTAGTCGAACTCCGGGTAACTTTATTTTGGGTGGTTAATAGTTCTGCGGGGATTTCATCGAGAAATTGCGATCGCATTGCCGGTTCTCTGGACCCATATAAACGTCTTTCTCTGGCATGGGATAAAAACAACCGTTCTTGAGCGCGGGTAATTCCCACATAACACAAACGCCGTTCCTCTTCTAACAATGAAGGATCTTGTAAAGAACGATAACCCGGAAAAAGTCCCTGTTCTAATCCCACCAAAAAGACAACAGGAAACTCCAACCCCTTAGAAGCGTGTAAAGTCATTAAAGAAACCGCTGTTTGTCCCTCTTTTAAATTATCTAAATCAGAACTCAAAGCCGCACTTTGCAAAAATGCCTGTAAAGAAATATCTTCTCCAGCATTTTCTTCTTGAAATTGCAGCATAGCATTATATAATTCATTGACGTTACTGATTCTATTATCAGCTTCATCTGTAGCTTGATCTTGCAATTCCTTAATATAGCCAGAATCCTCTAAAACCCCTTGTAAAATTTCCGAACCGGGAACAACTTTGATTTGTTCTTGACGATTTTGAATCATGGCGGCGAAATTATTCACCGCTTTCGCCGAACGTCCTGCTAAAGTATTTACAGATGTTTCATCACTTAATATTTCCCATAAAGTTGTTCCTAATTGTTGGGAAGCATTCACCAAAGCATCAACAGTAGATTTACCAATTCCCCGCCGAGGTGTGTTGATAACTCGTAATAAACTGACAGTGTCCGCTGGGTTATTAATCGCCCTTAAATATGCCACAGCATCTTTAATTTCTTTGCGATCGTAAAATTTCATGCCTCCCACAACCGTATAAGGAATTTGATATTTTACTAATAATTCTTCAAAAGGTCGAGATTGGGCATTTGTTCGATATAAAATTGCAAAGTTACCCCAATTTAATTCCGGGTGTTGATGTTCTAAATTTCTAATTTGGTTAATCACAAAAGCTGCTTCTGCCATTTCTTCATCAGCTTTATGACAATAAATTCCTTCTCCTGGTTCTCTTGTGGCTTTGAGGATTTTATCAATCCGTTGAGTATTATTTTCAATTAATTCATTAGCCGCTTGGAGAATATTTTCACATGAACGATAATTTTCTTCTAATTTCACCATAGAACGAGTATCATCATCTGCTAAACCATCCCCAAAATTTTCCTGAAATTCTAGCAAAATGGTAAAATCTGCCATTCTAAAACTATAAATTGACTGGTCAGCATCACCAACCACAAACACAGAGCGATTTTGCCATTTCCATTCACTTTTACGGGTTTCTCCATTTGTCACCAAAAGCTGAATTAGATCATATTGAGTCCGGTTGGTATCTTGATATTCATCAACTAGAATATGAGAGAATTTTTGATGCCAATAAGCTAAAACTTGCTCATTTTGTTGAAATAATCGGGTAGGAATCAAAATTAAATCATCAAAATCTAAAGCGTTATTTTGGGCAAGTTTATCTTGATAGCGATTATAAACATCAGTAATAACTCTACCCCGATAGTCTGGTTGTTCACTTTCAAATTGTTGGGGAGAAAGTCCTTGATTTTTGGCGTTACTAATAGCGTAGCGAATAGATTTAGGTTCAAATTTTTTACTATCTAAATTCAAATCTTTGGTGACAATTTCTTTAATCACACTTTGGACATCCGATTCATCAAAGATAGAAAAGTTTTTATTCCATTTTCTGCCTTTTTCATCTTGATACTTTTCGATATCCCAGCGCAGAATCCGCGAGAATAAACTGTGAAAAGTTCCACACCACATATCTTTAATAGTAGTGCGGTAAACCTGTGTTTTTAGTAAGCTTTGTTCATATTCTGTCAGCAAATCAAACTTTTTACCATGTTGTGATATTGCTAATTGTTCAGTAAATATCCTTTGAATTCTTTCCTTCATTTCCCTAGCAGCTTTATTGGTAAATGTCACCGCGAGGATATTTTCAGGATTAACACGATGTTTAATAATTAAATTGGCAATGCGGTAAGTCAGCGCCCGGGTTTTCCCAGAACCAGCACCAGCCACCACTAACAATGGTCCGCAGTAGTGTTCGACTGCTTGACGTTGACTAGGATTAAGGTGAGCAAGAAAATCAATATTTGTGGTCATAAACTACAACAATGATGAAAAGGACAATTTGTTATCGGGTTATTCTGTCAACGTCGAACTCAGTACAAAGAATCAAACAAAAGCAGCATAATGGGGCAAAAATGATAAAAATTTACTTAAATTGCTAAACTTTGAGAAAATTTGATATAGTATGAGATTATTTAGTTTTATCCTTGCCTGTTCCATAACTAGCAACTTCATGTTACTGGATTTTGTGTAAAGTTTTATCATAAGAATACCCGGTAAGTGGGAAACGAGCGTGGCTTTAGCCCTGAGAGGGATGGTTCGACGCAGCTCACCAGCCACGACACGAGCAGTTCGACCTTTGACAGGCTCAGGGCATCGCAAGCTCACTGACCACGGTTTTAACCGCTGTGGATATTAAAATTGAAACCAGATTTTTGATTGGAATCTGGAAACCAACTCCCATTTCTGGGGTAATGTTAGCTTCGACCAGTTATAAGAGCTTGCTTGAGCTTGCAACACTGTTCCAGTGACCTTAGAACTGTTTAATCACAAGCGACAGAGCGGGGAACTAGCTTCGCATTCCGAGGTGTCGTGACTCAAATAACGGCTACCCTTCGACTATGCTTAGGGTGGTCTGGTCAGTATGGCTTGCTTGATTACTCTTGCAAGCCCAGTCCCTTTAGGGCTGGGTTACTGACACTTGTGAAGAACTCTAGATGTAAGATAAACCAATAATCTCTAATCTCTCACTCTGATTAGCGAGGGAAAGTGCCGGTTAACAGCCTTTTGGTTGTAAATATCTAGGTAAGAAACTCAACTTTCAAAATCATGGAAACAAAAATGCAAGAACCAGAATTTAAAGAAACCCAGTCTAAAGAAACAACCATACCCGAAATTAACACTCAAACCGGGAATTTGACCAAACTTCAACCTCCTATGCAGTCTCAAGAACAATGGCTGAAATATGGACAACAAATTTCTGGTTTTTTGGGGACATTACCAGACTATGTAGGTAAATTCTTTGGTCAATATCAGCAGCCCATTGTTAGTATTGGCTTAGTAGTGACAGGAGTAATCACAGTTAAGGTACTATTGGCTGTATTAGATGCTCTTAATGATGTTCCTTTGGTAGCACCTACCTTTGAATTAATTGGCATTGGTTATTCTGTGTGGTTTGTTTATCGCTATTTACTCAAAGCTTCTAGCAGACAGGAGTTATCTGAAGAAATTACCACCCTCAAATCCCAAGTTGTGGGTAAGCACACTTCTAAATCTTAACTCACAAATTTAGATCATTTTAGATACCCGATTTCTTTAAAGAGTCGGGTATCTTTTTTCTTTTTTACAAAGCCAAGAGTTCGTTGTTCTTTTGTGAATTTAGAATATGTCACATACGTGAGTTCAAATATGTGTTACAAAAAGATTATTTATAACTGAAAGATCACGGTTGTGTTTACAAATAACACATCTTACCATTATATACATTTTTAACCTGTTTGGATAAGAATTTGTAGAGGTTTACCACTGCTCAACAGTGTCAAGTACCTTCAAGCCAGGGAATTAATTCCCTGTCTAATAGCTCAAGTCGGTTGAAACCGACTATTTTGGCGGTATTTGTTCTAGAAATAGGATAATTTTTGATTTCGATGTCATCAGAGTACGTTTCAACGTACTTTAGCTATTAGCCTGGAACTTCAGTTCCAGGGCAGGTGTGAAAGCTTATTTACCAAGTGCAAAGGAAAAAAATATGTTTAGCAACTCTTTTCTCAGTCAAACCGCGACAACTATTGTTTTTATTGATGCCTCCCTTTCCGACTATCAGACTCTACAAACAGGAGTTGTAGAGGGTGTAGAAACGGTGATTCTTTCCCGAAATCAAGACGGGATTGAGCAAATTAGCCAAGTTTTACAACAACATCCCCAAATTACCACCATTCACATCGTTTCTCACGGTTCTCCGGGATGTTTGTATTTAGGAAATGGTCAACTGAATTTAGATAATATCAGTAAATATGCTGAATTGTTGCAGCATTGGCAAAGCGAGAATATTTTACTCTATGGCTGTAACGTCGCTGCTGGGGATGCTGGAGAAGAGTTTATTCACAAGTTACATGAGATTACCAATGCAACCATTAGCGCGTCAGCAACAAAGACGGGAAATGCAGCATTAGGGGGAAATTGGGAATTAGAGGTGAATATTCCCGTTACAGAGACGTTCCATGGAACGTCTCTACCTTATTTGCCGGATATTGTTTTTAGTGCAGAAACCCTCAACACCTACCAGGGAGTATTTGCACCCACATTAGTGGGCAATTATGATGGCTTTGCTAGAGGTGTGCAAGTAGTGGGTAACTACGCTTATGTAGCTGGTGATAGTTTAGGACTGCAAATCATAGACATTAGCAACCCCACTACCCCCACCCTCAAAGGCAATTATAATACATCAGGCAATGCTTCAAATGTACAAGTAGTAGGCAACTACGCCTATGTTGCTGATCAGGATTCAGGACTGCAAATAATTGACATTAGCAACCCTACAAACCCCACCCTCAAGGGCAATTATGATACATCTGGCCATGCTAGAGGTGTGCAAGTGGTGGGTAACTACGCTTATGTTGCTGATGGTTATTCAGGACTACAAATCATTGATATTAGCAACCCCACTACCCCCACCCTCAAGGGTAATTATGATACATCTAACTATGCTGTAGATGTGCAAGTAGTGGGTAACTACGCTTATGTTGCTGATGCTCAGTCAGGACTACAAATCATAGACATTAGCAACCCCACAACCCCCACCCTCAAGGGCAATTATGATACATATGTCGCTGTAGATGTGCAAGTAGTGGGTAGCTACGCTTATGTTGCTGATGATGGTGCAGGACTACAAATCATAGACATTAGCAACCCCACAGCCCCCACCCTCAAGGGCAATTATAATACTTCTGGCTATGCTTATGGTTTGCAAGTAGTGGGTAACTACGTTTACGTAGCTGATTATGATAAAGGACTGAAAATAATTGACATTAGCAACCCCACAACCCCCACCCTCAAGGGCAATTATGATACATTTGGCGGGGCTGATGATGTGCAAGTAGTGGGTAACTACGCTTATGTAGCTGACGGAGGAGGTGGTTTAAAGATTATTGATGTGAGTGAGTTTACTAGTCCATCTTTAAACCAAGCACCAACAGACCTCACTCTCTCCACCAGCACAGTTGCGGAAAACCAAATTATTGGTACAGTGGTTGGTAATCTCACCACCACAGACCCAGATACAGCAAACACCTTTACCTATAGTTTAGTCACCGGAGACGGTGCAACGGATAATAGTTTATTTAGCATTAACGGAAATCAACTTACCACCAACTCTGTCTTTGACTACGAAACCAAAAACAGTTATAGCATTAGAGTCAAAACCACAGACCAGGGTGGGTTATCCTTCGAGAAACAACTAACCATTGGAGTCACTGACCTTAACGATAACGAAAGCTTTACCACCACAGCCCAACAAGATATCATAGATGCTGACTATGGAGAAGACACCATCACCAGCACCTTTGCCAATTTACAACAAAACGACACCATCAAAGGTGGTAATGGCACAGATACCCTGATCATCACCGGAGGAACAGTTAATGATCTTATCTCCATTGATGCCAATAACACCACCAATCAATTAGATATTCCAGGGACAACAGTATTCGGGTTTGAACGCTTTGATTTAACTAGCTTTGCAGGTACAGTCAGCTTTTTAGGTACTGCGGGTAATGATTGGGTTAAAGGTGGTACAGGAAACGATGATTTAAGTGGTGGAGACGGTAATGACACTCTGAACGGGGGAACAGGTGCAGATTTATTAGGTGGTGGTAAAGGTAATGACACTTATGTGGTAGATAATGTGGGTGATGTCATTGCTGAATTTTTAAATCAAGGTATTGATACCGTTGAATCTTCTATCACTTGGACTTTAAAAGCCAACATAGAAAACCTCACCTTAACTGGTACAGCTTCTATTAACGGTACAGGTAACACCCTCAATAATACCCTCATCGGTAATACTGGCAACAACACTCTTAATGGTGGCGCTGGTGCGGATACCCTCATTGGTGGTATAGGTAACGATTCCTATTATGTGGATAATGTAGCAGATACCATCATAGAAAATATCAATGAAGGAACAGACAGTGTTTCCAGCACTATCAGTTACACTCTAACCACCAACGTAGAAAACCTGACTCTGACCGGAATAGACGCGATTAATGGTACAGGTAACAGCCTCAATAATAGCATTGCAGGTAATATAGCCGCAAATATTCTCATCGGTGGTGCTGGTAATGATATCCTCAATGGTGGCGCTGGTGCAGATACCCTCATTGGTGGTATAGGTAACGATTCCTATTATGTGGATAATGTAGCAGATACCATCATAGAAAATATCAATGAAGGAACAGATAATGTTTTCAGTGGTGTAACTTACACCCTAACTACCAACCTAGAAAACTTGAACCTGACCGGAATAGACGCAATTAACGGTACAGGTAACAGCCTCAATAATAGCATTACGGGAAATATAGCAGCTAACATTCTCACAGGTGGAGATGGTAATGATTACTTAAATGGAGGTGCTGGTGCAGATACCCTTATTGGTGGAATTGGTAACGATGATCTGTATTTGGGTTTAAACGATAATGTTGTAGATAACGTTAACTACGCTTTTGGTGATGGTACGGATACAGTTTACCAATTTGTGCGCGGTGCCGGTGGTGATAAACTGAATTTTACAGGTATTGCCAATTTTGATGTGATTACATCGGGTACTTCTACATTAGTAAGAGTTGGTGATGGGATTGGTGGTAATACTGGTTTTGGTACTGGTCAGTTATTAGTGACCTTATCAGGGACATCTGGATTTACCAGCGCCAATGCGAATATCAACCTCTTTGGTGGTAATTTCTTGTTCAATTAAAACGAACTTTAGCTAGAAGAGAGCATAAATAAACGGAGTAATCTGTAGTTTATGTGAACCAAACCACTCAAAACATGAGTAAACGTTATCTAGGTCATAACACCTTGGGATTCGCTAGTCCCCTGCCATGTTGCTACTTATTAAACAATCCGCAAGGATAGTGTATTTAGCATAACAAGCTTAGATAACAAGGTTGAAGCAAACATTACCCTGGAAAGGTGAAATTTAAATGTCTAATTTTGTTCTAGTTCTTGATACCAACAAAAAACCACTTACTCCAATCCATCCAGGAGATGCACGTTTTTTATTAAATCAACAAAAAGCTGCTGTATTTAGAAGATTTCCATTTACCATAATTTTGAAAGAACCTAAATCTGACGTTCCAACTCAACCGATTGAATTAAAAATAGATCCAGGGAGTAAAACTACAGGTTTTGCGTTAGTTCAAAATAATAAAGTCATCTGGGGTATGGAATTACAACACAGAGGTTTAGCTATTAAAGAAAGCCTAGAAACTCGAAAAGGAGTAAGGCGAGGAAGACGTTCTAGACATACTCGTTATCGTCAAGCTAGATTTCTTAACCGCACTAAACCTCAAGGTTGGTTAGCACCTTCTTTAAGCCATAGAGTTTTAACTATTAACACTTGGGTCAAAAGATTATGTAATTTTGCCCCAATAACTGACATAGTTCAAGAGCTTGCTAGGTTTGACCTACAGCAGTTAGAAAACCCGGAGATATCAGGCTTTGAGTATCAACAAAGGAGAGTTACAAGGGTATGAAGTCCGTGAATATCTTTTGAATAAATGGAATAGAAAATGTGCATACTGTACTGCTGAAAATGTCCCTTTACAAGTTGAGCATATTAAACCAAAAGCCAAAGGAGGAACTAATAGAATTTCTAATTTGTGTCTAGCTTGTGAGAAATGCAATATCAAAAAAGGTACTCAAGATATTGAGAAGTTTTTAGTAAAAAAGCCTGAGTTGTTGAAGCAAATTTTATCCCAAGCCCAGCGGACACTAAAAGATGCGTCTGCTGTAAATTCAACGAGATGGGCTTTATTTAATAAGTTAAAAGAAACTGGATTACCTATAACAACAGGTTCAGGAGGTTTAACTAAGTTTAATAGAACTCGTTTAGGATTGCCTAAAACTCATTGGATTGATGCTGCTTGTGTAGGGAAAGTTGAAACTCTCAAAATACTTACAACAAAAATTTTAACAGTAAAAAGCACGGGGCATAGTTGCAGAAGATTCTGTAGGATCAATAAATTTGGTTTTCCTTGCACCGAGCCTAAAAAAATATTCACTCATGTTTCTACAGGAGATTTTGTTAAGGCTACTTTGCACAAAGATCGTAAAAACATAACTTCTGGAAGGTATGTAAGTCGTGTTAAAACTCCCACAAAAAACGGATGTGAGATTGTTATCAATGGTTTTAGAGTTGAATTTTCAACAATGAAAGATATTACTAAGGTTCATTGTAGTGACGGATATAGCTACGTTTGACTACGGAAAACTACAATTTTATGAGATTAAATGCAGAGACAGGGAATCAATTCTCTGTCTTCCTGATTTATACTAAACACGGTTGAGACATGGACTTTTACAAAATTACGAAAAACCTAGATTTGTAGGGGTAAAGCAAGAGCTTCATTGGTGTCAACTTAACGCAAAATCTTCATCCCGCAAGAAACTCAAGTTCCTTGCTAATAGCGAAAGTCATCTAAAAGATGACTAAATACTAGGAAAATTCATTAGTCCGTTTTAACGGACTTGAGCTATGAGACAGGGAATTTATTCCCTGACGGGTGTGGAAGCCAAACAAATAAGCCGTGTTAAGTATACATCATCACCCCATGATGTTTCGCTAAAAAACGCAAAAACGCCAACCAAAAAAGAGATTTATGGTATTGACAAACAATTTTAAAAATGTTATCATGAAATTGATAAGGAAGAACTATCTTATTGTTAATTAATAATAGAATGACAATATCCCCGACTTCTTTGAGAAGTCGGGGATATTTTGATGTTTTTATGTTTCAAAGCACTCGTAATACGCTGGGAATACTGTCTATTGATTCCATTGCTTGAATTTCTGTTAAGGCTTGTCTAAAGTCCCCTTCCCGGACATTGTGGGTAACAACGACAATCTCGGCTAGTTCTCCCTGAAAGCCAGTTTGGACAACTGACTCTAAACTCACGCCATAATTGCCAAAACAAGTTCCCAATCTCCCAATGACTCCCGCTTGGTCTTTGCTGAGGAAACGGGCATAAAACCGGGTTATTAACTCGGTAATGGGGGTAATTTGCGAGTAATGTTGATGTCTACAAGCGAGGAGAGAATTTGGTTTCGTGGTATTGGTTTTGAGGGTAGCAACAAGATTTAAGATATCTGATGATACTGCACTAGCGGTAGCCCCAGCCCCAGCCCCAGGACCGAATAACATCACTTGTCCTATCGGTTCTCCCTCGATCAGAATAGCGTTATAAACACCGTTAATACTAGCTAAAGGGTGGCTGTGGGGAACTAGGGTAGGATGAACTCTCACGGAAAGTTGGGAGTTATCTTCATCTAAATGTTGAGCTATTCCTAGTAATTTAATTACGAATCCTAATTTAGCAGCATAGGCAATATCTGTTTTTGTAACTTGACGAATTCCTTCACAATAAACATCATCTCGATTAATTCGTCCATCAAATCCTAAAGATGCCAAAATAGCAATCTTATCTCCGGCATCCAAACCATCAACATCCGCTGTCGGGTCAGCTTCAGCATAACCCAACCTCTGAGCATCTGCTAAGACATCATCAAATTCACTCCCTTCTGTTTGCATCTTGGTGAGGATGTAGTTGGTTGTACCATTGACAATACCCATGATAGCGCTAATGCGATTAACGCTTAAAGATTGTTTCAGGGGTTGAATTACAGGAATACCGCCACCAACGGCGGCTTCTAGCAGCACATAGACACCCGCTTGATTAGCAGCGGTGAATATTTCGCCACCAAATCGAGAAATTACGGCTTTATTGGCGGTAATTACGTGCTTACCATTTTTAATAGCTGTCAACATGAGTGTGCGGGCGGGTTCTAATCCCCCCATTAACTCTACAACTATATCTACGGCTGGATCATTAACAATGGCTTCTAAATCCGTAGTTATCACCTCTGATGATAATTCTACAGATCTGGGTTTCGTGAGCGATCGCACACCCACTCGATAGATTTCAATGTCCTGTAACAGCGGATGACGACCTACATTGTCTTGCAACAGTTGCACTGTCCCCGTTCCCACCGTACCTAATCCAAGTATTCCTAATTTGACAGCCACAGATTTTGCACCCACAATGAACTTATATAGAAATATAGAACAATAAAACAATTGTAGGCAGAGCATAAGCCCTACCTACTAATTATCTTCTTTTAATTGTCCAATGACCAATGACTAATGACCACTGACTAAATTAGTATGTTTCTACGTGCCAGCGGTGAGCTTTTTTTAGATCCTTTTGGTAATCACTCCAAACTACACCTTCTTTAGCCGCAGCAGCACTTAAAGCAGCATCAATGCCATCTTCCATACCGCGCAAACCGCAGATGTAAGTGTGAGTTTTTTCATTTTTAATTAACTGCCACAATTCATCAGCGTGTTCTGCAACCCGGTCTTGGATGTACATTCTGCCACCTGCGGGGTTATTTTGTTCCCGGCTGATAGCATAGGTGAGACGGAAGTTTTCTGGATATTTCTCTTGCATTGCTTCCAATTCTTCTTTGTAGAGAATATTGGGAGATGTTGGCACACCAAACAACAACCAGGAAAATCCTTTAAATTGATATTCTGGGTTAGCTTTTCTTTCTGCATCCTTAAACATCCGCCACAGGTAAGTCCGCATAGGCGCAATACCTGTACCTGTTGCTAACATGATCACATTAGCTTCAGGATCTTCCGGCAATAACATTTCCTTACCAACAGGACCAGTGATTTTGACATCATCACCTGGTTTAATTTTAGTCAGATAGGTAGAACAAACACCATAAACCGTTTCACCTGTTTCTGGATGCTTGTACTCTAACTGACGAACACACAGAGATATTGTTTTATCATCTAGATTATCGCCGTGACGAGTAGAAGCAATGGAGTACAGTCTGAGTTTTTCAGGCTTACCATTCTTATCTACACCAGGAGGAATAATCCCAATACTTTGTCCTTCTAAATACCTCAAGTTGCCAGCAGACAGGTCAAACTTGAGATGTTGAACAATCCCAATTCCACCTTCTTTAACTAATGTTTCATTAGAAATACACTTACCAATAAACGGAGCATTAGGACGGTAAATGTTCACAGGAACATCAGCATGAGCATCTTTTTTGGCTTTTGCTTGAGTCATGGAGTTGCCTTTCTTATCCTTAGCTGGTGTTTTAGCAAAGCCTTTAGCTTCACTAACATTACTTACAGGTGTGGATTTGCCATGTTCATCTTTGTTAGCACTTACTTCAGCCGCGACTTCGCTGCTAACTTTAATGTCAGCAGTTGCCAATTCAACTTTTTCGTTAACTACTAAGTCAACTTTGCGATTGAGTTGCTGTAAAGCTGTAACAGATTGGATACTAACAATTTTACCGCCCAGGCGAGTGATCCGTCGCATTTCTTGATTCATGCGGTTGTAAGGTACTCTGATGAATACACTGCCACTTCTACGAATTTGGTAGTTGGTTTGATCAGTTTCTTCAACCTGACGCAGACCCACCACTTCGTAAACGAAGACGCGGCTACCTGATTCTATATTGGCAGCACCCTCAACAGCACCTTGATTGTACATTCCTTCTAACACTCCGATATTTACTTAACCGTTTATCAAAAAAAAATCATTCCCATCCTTATGCGAGGTTTAGTTTACCGGATTTTCGGATCACAAAACTAGCCATCTGGGAAAACGACATCATTTATGATGATGCCTTGCTCAGTACACTCGCCCAAGACCAGTAGGCATGGCAAAAAACACACCTGTTCACCTTCTAAATTAGAGGATAAGTCTTTGCGAGAATGTTAATAGTGAATCACTTTAATCTTTTTTTCTCGAACTACATAGTTTTAGGCTTGTTAATCAAATATTCTACTGCATATTGATCCTGCAAAAATCCTGGGTTTGCAAAAAAAGCTTTTTGATTTCTAAAACTACCAGTACCATCTTACCATGACGGTGCAGTAACGGACTTTATTAATAATCAATTTTATATAGGACTCCTATTTGATTTTTAAACAAGACTCAATAGGTATCAATTCTGTCTTTCCTGTTCCCTGTTCCCTTTTCCCTGTTCCCTTTTCCCTTTTCCCTGACCACACAAGTAAATTCACAGAATCAAACCGGATTCCTATAGGTACAGTACATTCCAGGTAAATTAAGTACAGTGTTAAAATAATACATGAATTTAGCGTAGTGCGAGTTGAGCCATACGCCACGCTGTACTATCAAATACTCACAAGCTTTCTTCCTTCTTCCTGACTGGTAACAGAGGGACTTGTACTGAGTTTGTCGAAGTCAGCCGAAGTGCTAACTCCTATTTTCTCTCAAATCTAAAAAAATGTATCATCTATGGCAGAATGTTAAACAGATAATTGCTAGGGAACTAGATTCGTTCTTAAGGTAAATCTTGTGAGAGTACACCCCATTCTGTTAAAATTTAGGGCAACACTAAGATTAAATACTTACCAGCCATAAAATTAGGCTAATTAGGACGAGTAACTGCTATAGGCGTACAAGTTATTTGTTGAAATCTGTCATCGTTATGCTGGATAGCCAGAACGTAGGACAATACCGTTGGGGTAAGCTCCTAGATTCAGAATCTGCTGTGAGAAAAATTATTGATTGACACATTTAGTATTTAGAGGGAATTTATGACTAAGCCGGAACGCGTGGTACTAATTGGAGTAGCCGGAGACTCTGGGTGCGGTAAATCTACGTTTTTGCGTCGGTTGATTGATTTATTTGGCGAAGAATTTATGACAGTTATCTGTTTAGATGACTATCATTGCCTAGATCGTAAACAACGTAAAGAAACAGGCATAACTGCACTTGACCCCAGAGCAAATAACTTTGACTTAATGTATGAACAAATTAAGTCTCTTAAAGAAGGTCAGGCGATTCATAAGCCAATTTATAACCATGAAACTGGCATGATTGATCCACCAGAATGGATTGAGCCAAATCATATTATTGTTGTAGAAGGGCTGCATCCCTTGTATGATGAACGAGTAAGAGCGCTTCTAGACTTCAGCGTTTATTTTGATATCAGCGATGAAGTCAAAATTGCTTGGAAAATTCAACGCGATATGGCTGAAAGAGGTCACCGCTATGAAGATGTTCTAGCACAAATCAATTCTCGTAAACCTGATTTTGAAAAATTCATCGAACCACAAAGAGAATTTGCTGACGTGGTTCTGCAAGTATTACCCACAAACTTAATTAAAAACGATACAGAACGTAAAGTTTTACGGGTACGGATGTTACAACGGGAAGGTAAAGAAGGCTTTGAGCCAAGTTACCTGTTTGACGAGGGTTCAACGATTCAGTGGACTCCTTGCGGACGCAAACTGACCTGTTCTTACCCCGGTATGCAGCTTTACTACGGTACTGATGTTTACTATGGTCGTTACGTCTCTGTTTTAGAAGTAGACGGTCAATTTGATAACCTCGATGAAGTAATTTACATCGAAACTCATTTGAGCAAAACATCCACCAAATATCAAGGTGAGATGACTCACTTGTTACTACAACACCGTGAATATCCAGGCTCTAATAATGGTACTGGTTTATTCCAAGTATTGACAGGGTTGAAAATGCGTGATGCTTATGAGCGATTGACAGCTAAAGAAGCAAAATTAGCAGTTCAAGTCTAAAACAGCAGTTTGTGTCAAAGTTCAGGGGGAACAGTTAAATATGTTCCCTCTTTTTTTTGTCTGAATCAGGATGTCCAGGATTTGAGGATTTGCAGGATTGTTATTGGGATATTGTTTGATTGTGGCAGAATTAAGTGAATATTTTGTCTGAATCAGGATGTCCAGGATTTGAGGATTTGCAGGATTGTTATTGGGATATTGTTTGATTGTGGCAGAATTAAGTGAATATTTTGTCTGAATCAGGATGTCCAGGATTTGAGGATTTGCAGGATTGTTATTGGGATATTATTTGATTGTGGCACGTAGGGGCGCAGGGACTGCGCCCTCCATTGTATTTCATTAGAGCGAGAATTGCTGTATTGTTTGATTGTGACAGAATTAAGTGAATATTTTGTCTGAATCAGGATTTCCAGGATTTGAGGATTTGCAGGATTGTTATTGGGATATTATTTGATTGTGGCACGTAGGGGCGCAGGGACTGCGCCCTCCATTGTATTTCATTAGAGCGAGAATTGCTGTATTGTTTGATTGTGACAGAATTAAGTGAATATTTTGTCTGAATCAGGATTTCCAGGATTTGAGGATTTGCAGGATTGTTATTGGGATATTATTTGATTGTGGCACGTAGGGGCGCAGGGACTGCGCCCTCCATTGTATTTCATTAGAGCGAGAATTGCTGTATTGTTTGATTGTGACAGAATTAAGTGAATATTTTG
>NZ_JAAVWA010000034.1:0-59380 GCF_017355725.1 Anabaena sp. 54 | reverse complement strand
GCAAATGCAAACTGAGCATTTAATATGGCATATTAAGGAGGAGAAATTATTTAGCGATCGCCCAATTCAAATAGAAAGATATAAAGATAACAAAATTACTGCACGTGGTCAGGGTAACGCCGCAGAAATTAATTTAAAAACTCAAATTGCGACTCTCAAACCACAGGCAAAATTAGAGTTAATAGATCCACCAATGCAAATTACTAGTAACTCTATAACCTGGAATATTAACAAAGAAAATATTACCACAAATTCTCCTATTCGCATATTTCAAACTGCTGAGAATGTGACTGTCACCGCTAATCAGGGAAAAATGAAAATACCAGAAAACACGGTGTATCTCACTGGTAATGTTAATGCGGTTGGAAAACGTAGTCAGTCTTTAAAATCAAATCAACTGACTTGGTATTTAGATAAAAAATTGTTAGAAGCTCAAGGAAATATAATTTATCGTCAAATTGAACCAAAATTAACTTTTCAAGGGGAAACAGCCGTCGGTAATTTAGAAACAGAAAATATTGTTGTTAAAGGTGGTAATTCGTCCAAAAGCAGAGTAGTCACAGAAATTATCCCCCAGGAAGGTAGGTAGGGGGTAGGGGAGTTGGGGGGTGGGGGAGTGGGGGGAGTGGGGGAGTTGGGGGAGTTGGGGGAGTAGGGGGAGTGGGGGGAGTTGGGGGAGTGGGGGGAGTGGGGGAAGTAAGGGGAGTAGGGGGAGTAGGGGAGAAATTTCATTCTTCATTCTTCATTCTTCATTCTTCATTCTTCATTCTTCATTCTTCATTCTTCATTCTTCATTCTTCATTCTTCATTCTTCATTCTTCATTCTTCATTCTTCATTCTTCTGAACTCGTGACTGGGCGCAGGCCCTGCGCCCCTACCTCCTGAACTCCTGAACTGCTGACTCCTTCCCCCCTATGATTGGTTGTATAAAACTTTATTGCGATTATCTGCACCAAGATTTGGTAAAGAATTATCTAATCGAGGTGTGACAGTATCGGGAATGTCAGTAGATACTTCTAATTCTTTTTCTAAAGTCTGGAGAAGTTTATCTTGTTGAACCCGAAAAGCTGATACATTGCCACCACGATTAATGATTGTAAACCAGACCAAACCGCGATCGCGTGTGGGGACAACTCCAGCTAAAGCACTAACATCATTGAGAGTACCAGTTTTCATTACCGTTGCTTTGGGCATATGTCGAGAATGGATCGTGCCTCTATGATCTAGTCCAGAGGTAGGAAATAAATCAGCTAAATTTAACTGATAAAAACTAGCTTCCCGTTGTAATGCCATAAACATAGCACAAACCCCCCTGGGAGAAATTCGATTTTCCTTCCCTAAACCAGAACCATTAATCAAGAGAATTTCTGACTTTGGGAATCTAGCCAGTTGGGATGCTGTGGTGCTAACTACATCTGCACCTCCCACAGAATTGGCTAACATTTCCGCAATATCGTTATTACTGAAAACGTTCATTTCCTTAATGATTTTTTGCAAAGGTAAGGAAAGATGACGTACCAGTAAAGTTTGCCCAACTTTAGGTTGAGGGTCTACTTTAATATTACCAGCAATAATCACTTGGGGTTTAGGTGTTCCTTTGGGCATAATTGAGTATTGGAAAACCACAGAACGCGACCAAGTTTGGTGATTTAGTGCTTGTTTGAGTAATTGACCGGCAAGCAGGGGATGACGTTGGAAATTCATGGCAAAAGCCCCAGTAATTACCAGATTTCCCTTAACTTGCTTAATACCTATTTTATTCAGAGTATTTCCCAGAGCGATCGCTTCCTCCCCCACAAACATAGGATCACCACTACCAGTAATCACTAAATCACCCTGCACCACCCCATTTACTAAAGGTCCAGTGCTACTAACTAAAGTCTCAAATTGGTGATCTGGTCCCCAAGCTTTCAAAGCCACCAATGAAGTAGCAACCTTAGTTAAAGAAGCAGCGGGTAAAGGTATAGTACCTTGATGATTAGCCATCAGCATTGGTCCCGACTGTAACCAAATCCCCTGAGAGGACATGAGATTTTGGTCAATTAATTTTGACGTAATTAACCCATTAAGATATTCGTGAACCGTAATAGCGCCTGCTGGGCTTGGATCAGGGACAAGAATCAAATTAGAACTACCTTGCCAAGCCAACACACTCAAAGCTTCTAACGGTTGAATCTGCGCCTTAGCCACTTCTAGCCAGATAGAAAACAAACCTGATCCTAATAATTCCAGCATATTCAAATTCCTTTATTCGTTAATTGGTAAGAGTTTTCTTTAATTTCGTAAGCGTAAACTATATTCAATACCTTGTCTATTTTCTGTAGTTTGGGTTAAGCGACAGCGCAACCCAGCGCATTTGTTGGGTTTCATATTTTTTAGGGACTTCCAAATAAAAAAATACTCAACCACCTAACGCAAAAATCTCTCAAACCCTTATTCCTCTGTGTCCTCTGCGCCTCTGTGGTTCGTTAATCAGGATAATTTATTTCTTGGAAGTCCCTTAAGCTGATATCCAACCTACAAATCAAGGCTTTTTCCAATTTGGACAAGGTATTGATACAGCGGTTTCCGCTCTTATGAGGTACATCTTAGCCCCCTCATCACACCCCCCTCAATCCCCCCGCAGCGGAGGGAAGAAAAGGATAAGCTTTTGATACTGGAGGGGGTGGGGGGTGGGGTTCTTGTACCTGATAACATCGGGAAGTGCTGTATTCTGAAACTATTTTTAACTTTTAATTCCCTCTTTTCCTAGCAACTTATACTAATATACGAGCCTGATTATATTTATCAGTATTGTTGACACTCCCCTGGCTAAAGACGATTATAAAAAAGATTAAATCTGGGAAAGTGATAGCGTCAGTGCTGACTTGTCAGTTTGGTAAATGAACAATTTTAACGCTTATTCCTTGCACCTAATTCACCTTCTATCCCCATCAAATCATTAACTTGTAACAGTTTTATGTTTATATGGTTAACACCACGCTACGCTATCAGCAAGCCCTACATAATATTTCCCATAGTGCAAGTCTGTGGAATGGTGCGTTACGCTGTCGCTAACACACCCTACTTTTTGACTTTTGCAGTTTATTTAATTCACATTCCTAATTAATAAATTGGATAGGTTAAGTAGGTGAACACAATAAAACCAAACTGTGTAAAGAAACGTAAAATCGCCCAAACCCTCTTCACTCTTGCCTCTTGCCTCTTGCCTTTTGCCTTGCCATAACGACAATTTTCAACGCCAACCTACTTACTTCCTTTCTGGATGTGCCAATTCCTCTGGAGTGGGAACACCCACCTGATTAATTACTCCAATCATTTGATATAAACGCCCTAAATCTCGTTGATTAAAATTTAAAACTAACCGGGGTAAACTAGATGTTTCATCTTGTTCCTCCTGCGGTAATGCTTGGCTTTTAACAATTTTACCTGTCAGCAAAATATCACAAAAATGAGTATTAAGTAATTCCACTTGAGCATCGGATAAATCTTCTTTTAACCGGATCACCAACTGATCACCAACATAACGACTAGAGTGATAAATTCGGTAAAATCCAGTAATGGCATTACAAGCAACTTCAAGATTATCTGTAACAGTGTACAAACTCGGATCATCTGCACTAACAAGCCCTGTTTTTACCAATTTCTCATCAATATATTGACTCCAAGAACGCCAATAATCGCCTCCTGGTTGATCAATTAACACCAAAGGAACTGGACCAAATTTACCTGTTTGGCTCAATGTCATACATTCAAAAGCCTCATCTTGAGTGCCAAAACCACCAGGAAACAAAGCCACAGCATCACTTTCTTTCAGAAGAAATAACTTGCGAGTGAAAAAGTATTTAAAATTAATTAGTTTAGCATCACCTTCAATAATTGGGTTAGCTTGTTGCTCAAAAGGTAACTGAATATTTAAACCAAAGGAATTTTCCCTACCAGCACCTTCTTGACCAGCTTGCATAATCCCACCACCACCACCTGTCATAATCATAAATCCTAGCGCGGAAACAGCCCGACTAAATTGCAGAGCCATTTGATATGCTGGTGTATCTGGTGCTAGACGCGCTGAACCAAAAATAGTAATTTTCCGCACATGGCGGTAGTTATAAAATAATTGGAAACCACATTCCATATCTGCTAAAGCGGCAGATAATATTTTCCAATCGAGACGCTCAATATCACTATCAGCAAGACGCAAAATTGTGGTGAGTGATTGCTGAATAAATTGCCTATGTTTTAGTGTCGGTAAACGGTCTATGAGTTCAGCAATATCTGCTTGGAGAGAATCTAATGAAGAAAAGGACGCTTCAGAAGTCATACTTACTGCCGCAATAATGGCATTATATTTTAACGAAAGTTGCTAATACAGTAAAGCGCAAATCAACCAACAATAAAAATCCAGTTCCCTCCCCTTTATAAGGGGAGGGTTAGGGAGGGGTAAAACATTTGATACAGCAATCATGACTTTTCAAACATTTGGAGATAATTTTTAACTTTTGTAATAGGCTGCTTTTGGTGCATTTAATTTGGGTTACACCTATCACTGAGTGTTATATCAGATATTTGGAGAAAAACGAAAAAAGTGTTCGTTCCGCACTTCGTACCGCTGCGCTAACATCGACCAACATTGCTGATTTCGCTATGCTCAATTTTGCTCGTTGGTCAATTCTTCACTTACGCGTATTGTATTCATCTCATCACCTCCCTATCGGGTAGGTGAGAGGCTTCTACTGTTTAAGCTAAGTTTATTGTCTATTCAGCTTAAAGATACTTTTCCAAAGTGTTAGCTAAAGTGGTTTTAGGTACAGCACCGACCACCATATCTACTTTTTGTCCATCTTTGAAAATCATTAATGTAGGAATACTGCGAATACCATACTGACTAGCAATCTGAGGATTTTCATCAGTATTAACTTTCACAACTTTTAATTGATCTCCATACTGAGTGGCGATTTCGTCCACAACAGGGGCTACCATGCGGCATGGACCACACCAAGGAGCCCAAAAGTCAACTAATACGGGAACTTCGCTGTCGAGGACTTCTTGCTTAAACGTAGAATCTGTAACTTGTTCTGCTGCTGACATACCTAAAAACCTTTACATAAGATATTTCCGAGGTTGGTGAAAATTCTACCATAGCAAAAACATCCTATTAAGGATAAAGGATATACATTTGCCAGGAAACTAGAAAACTAATCCCTACCATAAGGAACCGCCCGAACATTAGTCCGGGCGGAGTGTGGTGTGAGGAGTGAACGGAAACTTTTGTCTCCGCCATCTCTATTGTAGGCTAGATATGTGATTTTTCCAGTCATTCTCAAAGTTGTTGTCAATTGTCAGTTGTCAATGGTCAGTTGTCAGCAGAAAACCCTTAACGATGCCCAATGCCCAATGCCCAATCCCCAGTCCCCAATCCCCAATCCCCAGTCCCCAGTCCCCAATCCCTTATTTACCCATACCTAACTGTTGGGCTTTTTGGTAAACCTTACCTTCTGTTAACAAAGAAGGAGCAATGACAACTTCAACCTGCTGCATTTCCTTAATGTTTTTAGCCCCTAAAGTTCCCATACTCGTCTTTAAAGCTCCTAAAAGATTATGAGTACCATCATCCAAACCAGCCGGTCCTCTGAGTATTTGTTCTAGAGTTCCAGTTGTACCCACGCGAATGCGAGTCCCACGAGGTAAGACTGGGCTAGGAGTTGCCATACCCCAGTGATAACCACGCCCAGGGGCTTGGGCGGCTCTGGCAAATGGAGAACCAATCATAACAGCGTCAGCACCGCAGGCAATACATTTACAGATGTCTCCTCCGGTGATTAAACCACCGTCAGCGATGATGGGGATATATTTACCGGTTTCCCGATAATAATCGTCTCTAGCGGCTGTACAATCGGCGATCGCAGTGGCTTGAGGTACGCCCACGCCCAACACTCCACGAGAAGTACAAGCAGCACCGGGTCCAATACCTACCAATACCGCTGCTGCACCAGCTTTCATCAACTCTAAGGTGACTTGATATGTAACGCAATTTCCCAAAGCCACAGGGATAGCCATAGAACTGCAAAACTCCGCTAAATTAAGGGGAGTAATAGCTTCTGGAGATATATGATCGGTAGAGACTACTGTAGCTTGGATAAAAAATAGATCTGCTCCAGCTTTAGTTACGACTTCGCCATATTTGCTTGCACCTGCTGGAGTTGCGCTAACTGCCGCAATACCGCCTTGTTGTTTAATTTCCTGAATACGTTTTTCAATTAATTCCGGCTTTATTGGTTCAGCATATAGTTCTTGCATCAGGCTGACAAATTCATCTTTGCCGACGGAGGCAATCCGATCTAAAATCGGTTCGGGGTCGGCATAGCGAGTTTGGACACCCTCTAAATTAATTACGCCCAATGCTCCCAACTGGGACAAGCGAACAGCCATTTGTACATCAACCACACCATCCATTGCACTGGCAATAATGGGGATTTCTCGCTCAATATTGCCGATTTGCCACTTGGTATCAGCTAAACTCGGATCGA
Organism: Anabaena sp. 54; assembly: GCF_017355725.1. Lineage (NCBI taxonomy): Bacteria > Bacillati > Cyanobacteriota > Cyanophyceae > Nostocales > Nostocaceae > Anabaena > Anabaena sp. 54. Next base: position 52,853 of record NZ_JAAVWA010000034.1, on the reverse strand, counting down.
GAGTTCTGTTACCAGGGACTAAAGCAATTTCGTCAATTCCATAGGCTCGACGCGCCACTTTTCCCCGCCCAAGTTGAATTTCCACGCTTTAACTTTTCTCAAAACTGTTTAAGCTAGGGTATCAAATTGTGGTGATATTGGGAATTGGGAACAATTGAAAATTTTTGATTTTTAATTCGGTTCTGATGTTCTAGGGTTTATTTTTATTGGCATAATTAGCACCTGTATAACCTGTGGCTACCCAAATAACGGCCCTAGCACCATCCCGAAGAGATTTTTCAATCGGTTCTGGTGAATTTTCTGAAGGAACTGATAGGGGTTTAAAATTCATGCCTCGACTACCTAAAACAATTTCACCAACGATGCAAGCACGACGCATATGAAAGTCAGATGTAATTAAATAAACACTTTTGATGCCACGAGATTGCAATTCATCCACTGTAGTAGTAAAATTAGTAACTGTGTCTACAGCTTCATAGTCTAAATTTAAACGTTGGGGATCAACTCCAGCATTAGCAAATATTTTTTTAGTATGCTGCGGCGGACTGCCTCCAGAAATCCAAATAGGTATATTGGGATACTGACGAGCTAATTTGGCTGTAAACTTTTCTCTTTCTAGTAAGCGAGTAGAACCGCCTAAAACTAATATTGCTTGTGGTTGTACAAATTGGTTTTGTACTGCCTTGCACCCCCACCAGATGAATAAGGGGAGAAGACAAGCCATAACCCTCACAGATTTCCCTGTCAAAAGTAGCTTATTCAAGGCTCTATAGGTATGTCTATTCGGACTAGAGTTTTCTTTAAAAATCAGCACAATAACGCACAGGGATGATGGTTAGTATAAGTTTTTGCGAACTATGTCTAGAAAAAAGTTGTAACGTTGCGATCATAGTAAGTAGGTGAACACAATAAAACCAAACTGTGTAAAGAAATGTAAAATCGCCCAAACCCTCTTCACTCTTGCCTCTTGCCTCTTGCCTTTTGCCTTGCCATAACGACAATTTTCAACGCTCACCTACTTAACTGAATCTACATTGCTGTAATTTCTGCCATATCCTAAACTATCTGAGAAAATTAATCAAAGGTGTCTCACCATTCATTGACAACATAATTTTTAGGTTTACTATAAGACTTAACACGCCTAAGAATTTTAATTAGTGCAACTGCTTGCTATATGTGACAATGATTTATTTATTTTCACAAACATAATTTTCAATTCTTAATGAATACAATCAGGAAAGAATACATAAATCTTTATATTTACCTTCGAGGCGATCGCTTTTGCTAGTAATATTAAGGAATATGAATTAAATAAAGTGCAAAAGTAGGGTGTGTTAGCGACAGCGTAACGCACCATTTCAGGTTAAGTCAGAATTGCAGGTTATTAAATTTGCGTTCCTAAGGGACTTCCAGGAAATAAATTATCCCAATAAATAAATGAAAAAACGAACCACAGAGGCACAGAGAACACAGAGAGAGAAGAAATAGGGAGGGTTTTTGCGTTAGTTTTGGGACATTTTTTTATTTGGAAGTCTCTAAGTGGCTAGTACCGCAGGGCGGAAGTCAAAAGTCAAAAGTCAAAAGTCAAAACTAATATACAGTAAGCTTTTTGGCGATTGAATATGGTTGCTTTATTTACGCCGTGATGTACTAGTTAGAGACTTCCAAGAAATAAATTATCCTAAGAAACGAACCACAGAGGCACAGAGTACACAGAGAGAGAATTTCTGCATCAGTTTTGGGACATTTTTTTATTTGGAAGTCTCTTAGAGGGTGTTTGAAAAGTTATGGTTGATGTATCAAATATTTTTTACCCCACCCTAACCCTCCCCTTGTAAAGGGGAGGGAACTGGATTTTTATTGTTTCCCCCCTTTACAAGGGGAAAGGGGGGTAGCAATGTGATGAAAATTACGGAATACCACTTTTCAAACATCCTCTAAGGGACTTCCAGGAAATAAATTATCCCAATAAATAAATGAACAAACGAACCACAGAGGCACAGAGTACACAGAGAGAGAAGAAATAGGGAGGGTTTTTGCGTTAGTTTTGGGACATTTTTTTATTTGGAAGTCTCTAAGTGGCTAGTACCGCAGGGCGGAAGTCAAAAGTCAAAAGTCAAAACTAATATACAGTAAGCTTTTTGGCGATTGAATATGGTTGCTTTATTTACGCCGTGATGTACTAGTTAGAGACTTCCAAGAAATAAATTATCCTAAGAAACGAACCACAGAGGCACAGAGTACACAGAGAGAGAATTTCTGCATCAGTTTTGGGACATTTTTTTATTTGGAAGTCTCTTAGAGGGTGTTTGAAAAGTTATGGTTGATGTATCAAATATTTTTTACCCCACCCTAACCCTCCCCTTGTAAAGGGGAGGGAACTGGATTTTTATTGTTTCCCCCCTTTACAAGGGGAAAGGGGGGTAGCAATGTGATGAAAATTACGGAATAACACTTTTCAAACATCCTCTTAGGTAAATTGTCAGAAATGGCTATAGCTTGCGTGACGACGGAGGAGTGATACGCCATGCTTCGCTATCAGGATGTGCAGGATTAAAGGATGTACAGGATCAAAACAAAGATTTTATGAGCCATTGGCGGAAATTATCATGATAGAATTTGTAGGTGGTTGAGTCAGAAATAGTTTCTATTTGCAAGAACTCTAACCAATTTTCTAATAATTCTTCAATATCATATTCATCAGTATTTAGGAAATTGGCAATATCTGTAACTGATATGGGTTGTGTTGTCTGGGATAAAACTTGCAACACTGCTAGGGGAAAATCTTGATATTGAGAACCCAGCATTTTTTCTAAATGTTGTTGGTAATAGGTTTCTAATGGTGGTGGAAATGATGTTCCTATTTGGGAAGGTTGGGGATAAAAATTATTAGTAATAGCAGCTAAAATTTGGCTGATATACAGAAAATTATTTTCGCTGCGGTTGGTTAAGTTAGTTATAAATTCTGCTTCATTTATTTGGTGGGTATTTAACCAGGATTTGATTGACCTCTCCCCCAACCCCTCTCCTGCGAGGAGAGGGGAGTTAGACAAGTTTTTTTCCTCTATTTCTGTAATAGGAGAAGGGGAGTTAGAAGCATCTTGTTCCCCCATTCCCTCGTAGGGAAGGGGGGTGAGGGGGGTTAGGTTTCTCCGAATATAATTTTGAATATCTCGTTTATTTTCCTGTGGATAATCTTCTAAATGCAAACTTTGCACCGGTGCTTCTATTAATAAACCAGAATTATCTGATAAAAACGGACGACGGGTAAGGAGAAAATAAATCCCTTGGGGAATGTAGCGAGGAAGATAAAAAATATTTGTTCCTGGTGGTTGTAATTGGGAATTAATGCAATTTAAACTATCAATAGCAATAATTAATTTTTGATTTGGTTGATTTGATTGTAGATGGTCGCTGATTTGTTGGAGAAGCAAGGATAAAAACCAACTCCCTTCTGTAGCGTTGTCGGGAAGAACCCCCCTCATTCCCCCCGTAAACAGGGGGATGTTTTTCTCCCTCCCTGCACCCCCCTCAGTCCCCCCGCTACGGGGGGAAGAAGAGGATAAACTTTGAATATTGGAGGGTTGGGGAGGGGTGATATCTAATAATTGCTGACAAACAAATTTCAGAAATTCTTCAGCGTGATTTTTCCCCTCTAGTTCTGCGTTGTAATAAATTACCTGGCGATTTTCTGGGGGATTGTTTTGATTAATATATTGAGCAATAATTGCACTTTTACCGCTACCGGGTAGACCGATAATTGTGAAATAACCCCGATTGTAACGATTGAGAAAATTATTAATCGCAGTAAACACGAAATCACGACCCAGAAAATTCGCGCTTTTTTGGTGAATTATTGCTGCAAATTCTTGGTGATTAACTATGGAATTATTCATAGTTGGTGGTCTGGGTGATAAACTCATAATTTCATGCTCCCGGATTTTCCCACTTTAAAAAATGCACCATTCCCCCAGCGTCACCCGCAACAATTTTTAACCCATCTGGCGCAACCGCACAGGAATGAAAGTGACTATCACCACTGAAAGCAGCTATTTCCTCCCCTGTCTCTAAATTCCACACCTTCACAGTATTGTCCCTAGAACCAGAAATCACCCGTTTTCCGTCTGCTGTCACTGCTACTGCTAGTACCGAACTACTATGACCTGAGAGGGTCAACTGTTCCTCCCCAGTCTCTAAATTCCACACCTTCACAGTATTGTCCGAAGAACCAGAAATCACCCGTTTTCCGTCTGCTGTCACTGCTACTGCTTGTACCCAACCACTATGACCTGAGAGGGTCAACTGTTCCTCCCTTGTCTCTAAATTCCACACCTTCACAGTACCTGAGTTCGATGTAAATAAAAAGTCTAAAAGTACGTAACAGCAACAGTTCTGTCAATAAGTATTGGTTATTGAGAATTAAAGCCCACGCCAAAAAGTTCTCAAAAAATTAATTTTTTGAAATGTATTTACTATTAGGTAATATTGATATTTAATTGGTAATTAAGCTAATAAAACTGGTAAGGTTTCAATTTCATTTTCATCAAATCTTAAAGAAGGTTTTTTAGGTTGCCAAGTATAAGCTATTATTGCAGCAACAACATTAACCATGAAATTAGTAACACTTCGATGTCGAGAATGAGCAAGTTGTGAAATATTTTTGAGTTGGTCATTAACAGTTTCAATTAAAGAGCGTTTTCGGAGCATTAATTTCTCCTCCAGGGACAAGAGCTTATTCCGCATATTTTTCTTGAAAGGAGTGATTAATTTGAGTCCATTAGACCAAAGTTCAAGCCAGAGTTTTTGAGAAATATATCCTTTGTCTCCAAATATTTTCCCAAATAAGTTCTTAGTCAAAGTGGGAACAGGTTTTCGGTCATCTGTATTTCCAGGAGTAATTTGAAACGCAAGTAACTCTCCTTGATCATTAATAATCAAATGAAGTTTAAACCCAAAATACCAACAAATAGAACTTTTCCCCCAGCCAGCTAAATCTTTAAAGACCTTATTTGTCTTGGCTCTTTTAGAATGACAAATGGGAATAGAGGTACTATCAATAAAACTTATACCTGTATTGAGTCCTTTTCGTGTATTCAGATAATACATCAAGGGAATTAAAGCATTTGGCATTAATTCAACAAATCTTTGATAACTCACTAAATTGGGAAATTCACCTTGGCAATATTTGAAGATATGTTTCAGGTAATAATCTTTAAAATTGCGGTAACTAGAGCGATGAAAATACACAATTATTGTCATAATTTCACTTAGACATAATCGGCTGGGTCTAATTCTTTTTTTTATTTGGGATGGGATAAGTTGAGCTTGAAATATTGGCTCAAAATAGGTACAAAAATCATCAATTTCACAGAAAATAGTTTCTAATTCCATGAGTTATAATCATTAATTTTCTTTAATTAAACCTCTTCTATTGTCCCTAATCTGAGGTACTTTGAGTTTGTATTCAAATAGTATTCGTAATATAAATTTAGATTTTGTTATGAAAATTTACTTAAATCTAGGCTGGTTTCCTATTAATTCTCAATAATTAAGGCTTATTGAGAATATAGGCTCTTTCCAGAAAAGCCTCTAACCCTTTTGAATACTCATTTTTAGCTGGTTTTCTTACATCGAACTCAGGTTCACAGTATTGTCAAATGAACCAGAAATCACCCGTTTTCCGTCTGCTGTCACTGCTACTGTGTTTACCGAATCACTATGACCTGAGAGAGTGAACTGTTCCTCCCTTGTCTCTAAATTCCACACCTTCACAGTATTGTCAAATGAACCAGAAATCACCCGTTTTCCGTCTGCTGTCACTGCTACTGTGTTTACCGAATCACTATGACCTGAGAGAGTGAACTGTTCCTCCCTTGTCTCTAAATTCCACACCTTCACAGTATTGTCAACTGAACCAGAAATCACCCGTTTTCCGTCTGCTGTCACTGCTACTGTGTTTACCGAATCACTATGACCTGAGAGAGTGAACTGTTCCTCCCTTGTCTCTAAATTCCACACCTTCACAGTATTGTCAAATGAACCAGAAATCACCCGTTTTCCGTCTGCTGTCACTGCTACTGTGTTTACCGAATCACTATGACCTGAGAGAGTGAACTGTTCCTCCCTTGTCTCTAAATTCCACACCTTCACAGTATTGTCAACTGAACCAGAAATCACCCGTTTTCCGTCTGCTGTCACTGCTACTGTGTTTACCGAATCACTATGACCTGAGAGAGTGAACTGTTCCTCCCTTGTCTCTAAATTCCACACCTTCACAGTATTGTCAACTGAACCAGAAATCACCCGTTTTCCATCTGCTGTCACTGCTACTGCTTGTACCGAATCACTATGACCTGAGAGGGTCAACTGTTCCTCCCCAGTCTCTAAATTCCACACCTTCACAGTATTGTCCCAAGAACCAGAAATCACCCGTTTTCCATCTGCTGTCACTGCTACTGCTTGTACCGAATCACTATGACCTGAGAGGGTCAACTGTTCCTCCCCTGTCTCTAAATTCCACACCTTCACAGTATTGTCAACTGAACCAGAAATCACCCGTTTTCCGTCTGCTGTCACTGCTACTGCTTGTACAAAACTACTATGACCTGAGAGGGTGAACAGTTCCTCTCCTGTCTCTAAATTCCACACTTTCACAGTTTCGTCCCAAGAACCAGAAATCACCCGTTTTCCGTCTGCTGTCACTGCTACTGCTTGTACCCAATGACTATGACCTGAGAGGGTCAACTGTTCCTCCCCAGTCTCTAAATTCCACACCTTCACAGTATTGTCCCAAGAACCAGAAATCACCCGTTTTCCATCTGCTGTCACTGCTACTGCTTGTACCGAATCACTATGACCTGAGAGGGTCAACTGTTCCTCCCCTGTCTCTAAATTCCACACCTTCACAGTATTGTCAACTGAACCAGAAATCACCCGTTTTCCGTCTGCTGTCACTGCTACTGCTTGTACAAAACTACTATGACCTGTGAGGGTGCGGAGTAACCTTCCTCCTGCTTGGGTGAGACTGGGGGTGAGGGGACGCAACCAAGGGTGAGGGTGAGTTTTTTGTGCTTGGGTTAATAGGGTTTGCATTGCTGGGGTCTTAATGGTTTGTAACCTTCCCCATAATTGACTTACTAATTGTTGTTTATCCTGGGTGAGAATATGTGCAGACAGTCGCAAAGCACTTTGAATATATTTTAAGGTTTTGCTTTGGTCTGGGTGGGTTGCGGTTTGGGTAGCATCTAATAAATCATAATCTTCAATTAATGCTTGGATACCAAATTCAGGATGATTGATTTTAGCGGATATGAATTGATAATCTGTGAGGGTTTGGAAATATTTGGTTAAGTTACCGGAGTTTACCAAATTATAAGGAAATTTACCCAAATAAGCTTTTTGGGAATAGGATTTATCTGATAATGATTTTTTGTTAGTTGCTGGCATAAGATTTTTGATAAAAATTAATATCTGTAGGTTGGGTTGACGTAAGGAAACCCAACATTAAATTGGGTGTGTGGTTGTGCTTCGCTAACTACAATCTCAATTTCTCCTTTTGAATCAATATGTTATGTTGGGTTGCGCTTCGCTTAACCCAACCTTGTATCTTAGAGGTATGTTAGAAGAAGTGGTAGACCGTCCCAACCTGGGTCAGAAAAGACCGCTTTGTAGCAAGGATCACCACAACAATCTCCATGACAGAACTCGAACAGTCGCCTGGGGTAAAAACTATGAACAAAGACATAGATAATATAGCCCGTATCGTGCAAGGATGAGTGAAATCAAGGGGATGAATAAAAACAAAACAAATTAAAAAGAAGTAATTGAAATTGGAGAGTTAAAAATGGATTATATCTCCCAATGGGTAGGCATTGACGTAAGTAAAGCAACACTTGATGTTTATATCCGTCCAATGGGTAAAGCATTTCAATTTGCTAATACTGAAACAGAAATAGCTAATCTAGTTAAGCAACTTCAATCTAACGATTTAAACCTAATCGTACTGGAAGCAACAGGAGGACTAGAAACAGAATTAATCATTCAATTGCAAGCGGCTCTTTTACCAGTAGCATTAATCAATCCTCGTCAGGGAAGAGACTTTGCTAAAGCTACAGGTAAGTTAGCCAAAACCGATGCCATTGATGCACAGATTTTGGCGCATTTCGGTGAAGCAATGAAACCGGAGGTGTTAGCATTTTGATTGTGAAATGTCACGTCAATTAGGCGAATTAATTAGTCGCCGAAGACAATTAGTAGAAATGTCTACAGCGGAAAAGAATCGCCGTGACCGCGCTCGTGGTAAAGCTTTGACAGATATTGAATCCCATATTGATTATCTTGAGCAACATCTTCAACAACTCAATCAAGAAATTGAGACGTTGACCCAAAATAATCAACAATGGATTGATAAAGTCAATCTACTCAAAACTACTCCTGGCATTGGTCAAGTAATTTCTACCACTTTAGTTTCTGACTTACCAGAATTAGGTCAATTAACTGCCAAACAAATCTCTCGCTTAGTTGGTGTTGCACCAATTAATCATGATAGTGGTCAGCACAAAGGTAAGCGCATGATTAATGGTGGTCGCGCCCATGTTCGTGCCATTCTTTATATGGGTGCTGTTGTTGCCATGCGTCATAATCCTGTTATCAAAACTTTTTATGAGCGCTTGGTTGAACGTGGTAAACCCAAAAAATTGGCCATTACTGCTTGCGTTCATAAAATGTTAGTTATTTTAAATGCGATGATTCGAGATCATCTTCCTTGGTCTATTTCTCAAGACTCACAACCAATTTCTGCATAAAGTTCTACTGTCGTTTTTATACCTCCAATCTAGTTTGGTAATTTATGGCAATCTATAATTTACCTGTTTTGTTCTGTTCTGTTTTTCTCCTCTATTTTCTGACTTTTTTCCTAGACTTTAAATTTTTCCTTAACGATCGCTTGACAATCAAGACAGTCGCTACGGAAATCGTAAAATTTTATTATCATCCCTGTATCCTCTCCCAATAATCAACAATGCGCTGATTTACGTCTTCAAATAATTTGCGAGTTGGTTTAAATTCTTTTTTGGCTTTCAAGAAGTCTAAGAAACTAGCATGATAGATGCTATAACAAATATCTTCATCTATGGTTTGCGGTTTCAAATATTCAATCCATTCATTTAAAATATCATCCACATCACATTCATCTTCATTAACGATATCAAACATCATCTCACCGGATATTGGTGTACCAATTTCCACTAAAATAAACAGAATCATTACTTTCATTTTTTTAGATGAATCATTCATTCTCATCCGTTCCCAATGAGTTTGATAATAATTTTGTAAACCTTGGGGTAATTGGGTTAAATTCAAATCATTATATTTACCCTCTGCTATTGCTGGTAAAACATAACGCAGGTACATAAAATTATTTTCGCTCTTGGTTGCTAATTCATTTACAAAAGCGTTATCGGTGATATTTTTAGTTTTTATCCAAGTTTGTAATCCGTCTTTGTGTTCTGGATCATTGTTTAAACAGAAGCGAATATACTCTTGAATATCATGCTGATTTTCTTGGTTATATTTAGGATCAGTTAAATTTAAAGATTCTTTTTTCAATCCTTCAGTATAGAGTCGTTCTTTAGTTGCTTCATAACGTCGTCTAGTTAGGAAGAAATAAACATTATCTGGTAGGGTTTTCGGTAAATATAAAATATTTTCTCCTCCTGGTTCTTGCTTGACTTCATCCAGTGCATCAACGACAATGATTAATTTTTCATTAGTGGTTATTTTTTCAGTAACTTTTACCAGTAATGTTGATAAATCATCCTTGTCAACATTTGTTAATTGATAGCGGTTAATGAGTTGTTGACGAATGCTTTCCAGAAATAATTCAGGACTATTACGATTTTCTTGTAAGTTGTTGAAATAACAAATTGTTTTATGTTCAAAAACGTATTTTGCAGCGATGGTACTTTTACCCATTCCCGCATCACCGATAACTGTAAAATAGCCTTTTTTATTGGTGTTGATGAAGTTTTTAAAGGCATCAAATACAAATTTGCGACCGCAGAATGATTTGATTTTTTCTGTAATTAATGATTGAAATTCTGGTGGATAGTCATATTTTTGATTCTCATGATTTTTCCAGTCTATTAAACCTCTATCACGTAAAACTTCCGCAGGTGTCCTCGTGCGTTTGGCTACGCTAACAAAAACTTGATAAAATTCTTCAAATTCTTGACGAATATTAATATTTTCTAATTCTCTTATTTCATCTCCCAAAATATTCCAATCTAGAAAATGTTCTATTTCTGGAGTAAAAATCAAGGGATGATCGGCGTTAAAATCTTTCCAGAAAGCTTTTTGAATTTCTTTTTCTCTAAAAAGTTTCAGTAATGGCTCAGGCTTATATACTCCATATTCTATTAAAGCATAAACGTAAACGCTAATAGTATCACCTGGCGGTTGGATCGGATTAAGCCCAAATTGCTGTTTAATTCTAATTACAGTTTCACTCCGTTGTGTTTGCTTAATAGCCAGGGTAGCAGTAGCAGGAGCAATTTTAGCGATCGCACTAATTACTGGGTTAATATCCATTTTAGCGATAATATGACAGAAATTCATACCTATACTCCATCCTAACGGTAGATGGCAAGATTTAGCTAACACAATATTTATTATTTTTATCTCGTTCCCAGTCAGAGACCTGGGAATGAATAAGATAAGGCTCTGGCTTCAATGAGATAAGATGGAGGCAGAGCCTCGTCAACTGCATTCCTAGTCAGAGACTAGGAACGAGATAAACGAGATAAAGATTTATTATTTTCAGTTATTATTTGGTATATACCCTATAAAATTATGTGTTCCCCGCACTGTCATGGAAAATCAACTGGGATTTTTGCTGAAGCTGCTATTATTTTCGACTTTGCTATCGGTATTAATTAAATATGCTGCTCCGTTTTTAGGGATTCCAGCAACGGTGACAAATGTGTTAATTATGATTTTATCACCAACTATAATTATGGCCACTGTTCTCCTGTGGCGAATACCAAGACAAAAGCAAAATTAACAGAAAAAATATAGTCCGTGTTGCTAAAATCAGCTAACCTAACTGCATTGTCATCAAAAGGCATTTTACCAAGCTGGGAGTCTTGCTTGTGAATCTTGGTCAATGGATAGGCTTAATTGCCTTAGTTATATCTTTATATGTATTGTGGCAACTTCGTGATGTTCTGCTACTAATATTTGCGGCGGTTGTTTTAGCGACGACTTTAAATCGTCTCGCCCGGCGCTTTCAAAGTTTAGGAATAAAACGAGGATTATCAGTTTTATTAGCTGTAGGGATTTTCTTTGCAGGTGTTGTCTGTTTTTTCTGGTTAATCGTACCACCTTTTATCCAGCAATTTCATGAACTCACTTATCGAGTTCCCCAAGGATTTGGGCGGTTTAATAGTTGGATTGATGTCCAAAGAAGTCATATTCCTGTACAATTATTGCCTTATATACCGGATCTTAATAGTTTAATTGAACAAGCTCAACCACTATTTAATCGCCTATTAGGTAACTCTTTTGCTTTTGTTTCTGGATCTTTAGAAGTTGTTCTCAAAATTCTATTAGTCCTGGTGTTAACAGGAATGTTTTTAGTTAATCCTGATGCTTATCAAAAAGTATTTATTCGCATATTTCCCTCCTTTTATCGGCGGCGGGTAGGGGGGATTGTACAGGAATGTGAAGTTTCTTTAGGAGGATGGGTGACTGGTGCTTCTATTGGTGTTTTGGTGGTAGGGCTGATGAGTTTGGTGGGTTTATCAATTTTAGGAGTGAAGGCTGCACTAGCTTTGGGCGTGTTAGCGGGATTTATGAATTTAATTCCTAATTTGGGTCCGACTATGAGTGTAGTCCCAGCAATGGCGATCGCTCTTTTGGATAATCCCTGGAAAGCTGTTGCTGTGTTTATTCTCTACTTTATTATTCAACAGACTGAGAGCAATTTTATCACACCTGTAGTCATGGCACATCAAGTGTCTTTACTACCAGCAGTTACTTTAATTTCTCAGTTATTTTTTGTGACATTTTTTGGATTTTTAGGATTATTTTTAGCACTTCCTCTGACGGTTGTTGCCAAAATTTGGGTACAAGAAGTATTAATTAAAGATGTGTTAGATAATTGGAATAATAATGAAGAAGATCATCCAGAATTAACTATAGTTGAGGAATATTCGGATATCAATGATCAGGTGTAAAAGTTGAGACTCCTGACTGGGCGCAGACCCTGCGCCCCTACTTAGGTGAATCTTGCTGTATCAACCAAAACCAGGAATTAACCGCTTTAAGGCGCGACCAGCGACATCACTATAACGTAATTCTCCACAGAGGATTTTACCCATGATTTGAGCGCCAGAGGGGCGTTTGACACCGACCTTGTAGCCAACACCAGGGAAGCGATAGAATGCCCCTGCTAGTTTTTGCGCCCAAGCCATATCATTTCCCCATTGTTCGTTAATGGCATTGGTATAGTTTTCGAGGGCGTGAATATCACCATTTAAAGCATCGTGAATAAATCCTGCGGCAAGAACGGCGCTAAAAATGGAGGGACGAATACCTTCGGCGGTAAAGGGATCAACTAGACAGGCTGCTTCTCCAGCTAAAACTGCATTTTGGGTATGGAGTTTTTGGTTTCCATCCCAAATACATAGAGGATGACCGTATTGTTTACTAGTTTTGATATCTAAATTAAAAGATTTGGCATATTCATCTAAAATTTTCTTAAAGTCTTGGGGTTCGCCACCCATAAAAGTGCCGACTCCGATAGAATGACAGTCAGTTTTGGGGAAGTTCCAGATATAGCCGTTTTTGACCAAGCCAAACTCAAAGTGAATTGTGGTTTTTTTCTCGACAATTGCCGGAATTTCTGCTTCTAATGCTCCGGCTAATCGGCGTTTGCGTTCTTTAAAACCTAGCCATTTAGCCATAGAACCTTTTGCACCATCAGCGGCGATGAGATAACGACCAGCGACTATCCCTGTGGTGGTGGTAACTTGCCAAGCATCGTTTTTAAATTCTATTCCTCTAACTTCTGTTTTGTCTCGTAGTTCAGCCCCTTGATTTTGAGCTTGTTGGATCAGGAAATGATCAAAAATATCCCGCCGCACCATCCAAACGGGTTCTTTGGTATCAATTTTTGCTTCTACAGGATCGCCTAATTGCCAGGTAAAGCGCAAAGAGTCAGCTTTGGTAGAGATAGCAGGACTAAAGTCAAAGTCGAACCATTGAGCTACGCTAGGTGACACGCCACCGCCACAGGGCTTATATCTGGGTAGGGATTCTTTTTCTAAGACTAAGACCGACCGCCCCTTCTTCGCTAGATGATATGCGGCTGTTCCACCGGCAGGTCCGGCACCGACAATTATACAATCGTACATAATGACTAATTTTTTGCGTTCTATTTTAACTTAGTTGATTTTTCAGTAGACATCTCCAGAAAAGAATGTAGAGACGTTCCATGGAACGTCTCTACAAGGGTTCTAGGACACGCATATTTAATTTCTGGAGATGTCCAGTATATATAAGGGGTGATGATTTTTTTATTAATTTTTAGTAAATGGAGATTGGGAATTGGGAATTGGTGATTGGTGATTGGTGATTAGTAAAATTCTTACCTGTCACCTGTCACCTGTCACCTGTCACCTTACACAGTGGTGATCTCTTTTTCCTTTTCTGCAAACAAGTGGTCTATTTTTTCTGTGTGCTTGTTGGTCAGTTTTTGGAGTTTGTCTTGCTGATCTCGTGATTCATCTTCGGAGATTTCCGCACTTTTTTCCTGTTTGCGAATGGACTCGATAGCATCTCGGCGGATATTGCGAATTGCTACACGACCTTCTTCGGCATACTTAGCCGCAAGTTTAACAAATTCTTTCCGGCGATCGCTGGTGAGTGGGGGAATATTCAACCGAATCACAACGCCGTCGTTACTGGGAGTTAAGCCCACGTCAGACAGAGAGATAGCTTTTTCAATGATATTTAAGCTGCCCTTATCGTAGGGCTGAATCAGGATGGTTGAAGAGTCTGGCGTGCTAATGTTTGCCAGAGATTTCAAAGATGTTGGTGTACCGTAATACTCCACTTGGACTTTATCTAATAAACTCGCATTGGCGCGACCGGTACGAATTGTATTAAAAGCCCGTTGAGTAGACTCAACGGTTTTTTGCATCGTACTTTCAGCTTCAGCTAATTTCACAAGAACCTCCCACAAGAGTGCCAATAGATTCTCCCATGACTGCCCGGTGGATGTTACCTCGCACCGTGAGGTCAAATACTAAAATGGGGAGATTATTTTCTTTACATAGAGCAATTGCGGTACTATCCATAACTCGCAAATCTTTAGCCAAAACGTGGGCGTAGGTAAGGGTGGTAAAACGCTTGGCATCAGGATAAAGTTTGGGGTCAGCATCGTAAATGCCGTCTACTTTAGTAGCTTTGAAAATCACTTCTGCTTCAATTTCTGCCGCTCTTAAGGCCGCAGTGGTATCTGTAGTAAAGAAGGGATTCCCTGAACCTGCGCCAAAAATTACCACCCGTCCTTTTTCAAGATGACGGATGGCACGACGGCGAATATATGGTTCTGCTAGTTCTTGCATAGCAATGGCGGTTTGCACCCTTGTCTGAATTCCCATTCGTTCTAGAGAATCTTGCAGGGTCATGGCATTCATTACCGTAGCAATCATGCCGATATAGTCAGCGGTTGCCCGATCCATACCTGCTGATGCTGCTTTAATGCCTCGAAAAATATTGCCACCGCCAACCACGATAGCCACCTGTACACCAGTGGCTATCACCTCTCCTATTTCCTTGGCTATTTCCTCAACCACTTCTGGGTCAATGCCATAGCCTAAGTTGCCCATTAAGGCTTCACCGCTCAGTTTAAGTAAAACCCGTCGGTAATTCGTTCCCATGAAGTTCCGCTTTATCAAAAAAGTTGCAATTGCCTCCAATTTAAGATAGCAGTAGAGTGACTATCTGTGTCTATTTAGGTTGTCCGCCATTTGCATAAAGTCCCAATTTGTTCGGTTTGGTCTGGCTGTATTTGCTGATTTTGCCATCACTCGAACATATCTTGGGGTAATTTAGCGATCGCACTTCGGCTCTTGCGTTGTTTTTATGGTAATTGAGGATTGATTATAACAAAACCCTTACGGGGCAAGGGTTATAAACAATTATGACCATATTTTCAATGAAATGCCTACACAATAAGGCTTTCAATGGTTTTGAACCAGGTTTTCCATAAAAAGAACCGAAGAACCCGCATTTCTTAAATAATCTACTTCCTGGGCTGATGCTGCTTGTGGGTGATCATCTGTAACTGCTCAATAATCCGGGGTTAATCGTTCAAGGACAAGCCCCAAATGGCGTAAAATCTTTCCTGAACAGGTAAGTAATTGGACAAAAATATTTAAGTAATGGGACAGAATTAATTACACAATTGATTTTTCTGTTCCCTGTTCCCTGCGATGCACTGAGCTTGTCGAAGTGTTTCCTGTTCCCTCTCTCAACGAGTGAATTTAATTTTGTCCGACTACTTACAGTCATTGCGAGCGAAGGGAAGCAATCACAACCGTTGGAATTGCTTCATTTCACTTCGTTCTATATGGCTAACGCCACGCTTACGCAATGACATTGTGTAATTAATTTTGTCTCACTACTTAGTCCGTCCCCATTTATTGAGCGGTTACATAATTTTTATTTAAAGCCTTAATATTAAATTAACAAAAAACTGCATTTATCATGACAGATTCTCCGAAAACTTGGACTTGGCAAGATTTTCCTATTTGTTACCAAACTCAAGGGAATACAGGACCCGCTGTAATTCTGATACATGGATTTGGTGCATCCTGGGGACACTGGCGCAAAAATATTCCAGCTTTAGCCGCAAATTGCCGAGTTTATGCAATTGATTTAATTGGTTTTGGGGGTTCAGCTAAACCCAAACCAGGAGAAATTACCTATACCTTAGAAACTTGGGGACAACAAGTAGCAGATTTTTGTCGGGAAGTGGTGGGTGAACCTGCATTTTTGGTAGGTAATTCTATTGGTTGTATTGTCGCTATGCAAGCGGCGGTAATTAACCCGGATATGGCTTTGGGAACTGCTTTGCTTAACTGTTCTTTGCGGTTATTACATGATCGTAAACGTCCAAGCTTACCTTGGATTAAGCGATTTGGTACACCAATTTTACAAAACTTTCTAGCAATTAAACCAGTAGGTAATTTCTTTTTTAATCGTCTAGCTCAACCACCAACAGTTAAAAATATTCTTTTACAAGCCTATGCTAACGGAGAAACGGTAACAGATGAGTTAGTAGATATTTTAATGACACCGGCAAAAGATCCTGGGGCTGCGGCTGTATTTTTAGCTTTTACGGCTTATTCCAGTGGTCCTTTAGCGGAAGACTTATTACCTATAATATCTTGTCCAGTAATTATTTTATGGGGAACGGCTGACCCTTGGGAACCTATTAATTTAGGTAGAGAGTTAGCCAATTTCCCCCAAGTTCAAAAGTTTATTCATTTAGAAGGTGTGGGACATTGTCCTCAAGATGAAGCACCTGAATTAGTAAATCCAATTTTACTTGATTGGATTGGTGAACTACTAGTACCGTAGGGCGGAATTAAAAATCAACCATTAAAAATAAAAAAAGCTGATTACACAAGCTTTTCAGAAATTTTTAATGGTTGATTGCCCGGCGGCACTAGTACAGAAAAAAAGCAAATTCAGAGAAATTAACTTTAAACTATTAAGACTGATTTTGTGGACTAGGCTAACTTACCACCATCCGTGGCGACGATGACCACGCCAGCCACCACCCCAGCCACCATGCCGGCCACCACGCCGGCCACCACGCCAGCCACCATGACCACCAGATAGAAGTTGCTGTTCTTCTACGGATAGTTCTACAACTAAATCAGATGGGATATTTTGAGATGGAATATTTTGGTTTGACATAATAATTGTTGAACTCAATTAATTTTTTGCTAGGTTTTGTACAACCATGTTTACTTTTATAAAGATATTTCTGATCAATTTAATGATTCTATGGTTAGAAATATTAGTTGATAACTTATATCATTTGATGCAAATAAATCAACTTATTATATAACTAGAGATAGACTCATGCAATTTTATTTAAAGCCTGATGATAAAAAAGGAAAGAGGAGAAAATTAAGCCAGAATTTTGGCATAAGATACTGCTAATATTTGATATCAAGCAATCTATCTGAAAATTTCTCCTCACCCTATAATTACAAAATTGAAACCCTAAGACTATCAAAAATAGTCCAGTTAGATATTTTGCTTATTTAGGAAGAGTATGCATTACCACGCTAGTCATTACGCTCAGGATAGCTATCTTCTCTGGAATAGGGTGTAGGTTGATCATATTGTGGATAGTCTCTGCCACATTTTTTAGGTTTACAACAACAGGGAGGGGGTGACTGGTAACATCCCCCAGATAAAAGTTGTTGTTCTTCTGCTGATAATTCTACAAGCAACGTAGATTTATTATCTTGATTTAACATTATAAGCCTCACTTAGTTGAATTATTTCCGGTTTTAATTTGCTGACAACTTCACTATAAAATCAGATTTCATGTTTTTATTCAACATGATTATTAGCCTCAATTTATGAATAAGTGAATGTTGCCTATACTTCTTTTATAACTATTAATAATTAGAAAAAAATGCCCCCTTAGTCATAGGTTTATATAGCTTAAATTAGTCTTGAGTTATAGTTCTATCTAGACAAAATATAGCAATCTAGTTTGGTTCTCAAAAAACTACTTAGGCTGCGTTGGCGACAGAGTAACATACCTGATAATACTTAATTTTGATTTGCAACCAAAATTATATTGAGAAACTTTTCTTGTGGTGCGGGCATCTTGCCTGCTAATAATACAAGGACAGGCAAGATGCCTATCCCACAAAATTGAATCATCTTTTTTGTGGAGTTATCTTAATCTATTTTGTCAAAGGAAGTTATGGAGAAAATCTGGTAATCAGTTACTCAATTTATCACCGCTAGAACTAATTGTTAAGTAGGTGGGCGGAGGAAAATCAAAATATATTTCGTTTTTTGAAATGGCTAAAACTCAACGACAATAACCCATTGAGGTGAATTTACATATCGTTACACATTTTGGTTATTTCACATCCACCTACTTAGCAATCCAAATGTGAAAGAAAGTGCTATGGTTATTTGGGATAATTTATATTTAGTAGTTTGTGAAGTAGAATCACCTGAAGCGAGAGTTAAATCATTTTTGCCCTCAGTTTCCAGATCGGTTTTTTGGAAGAATAATTTACCATCAGCGAATAAACCTAACATGGGTAAAATTTGCCCACCGACAAGAGATTCTTGTTCTGTATCATCAAGATATCTAAATAATTGATGGTGATTTAATTGAGTATTTTTCAGCATATTATTACTCCTTAGATAAGCAACTAACTAGGTGAACACAATAAAACCAATCTGTGTAAAGAAAAGTAAAATCGCCCAAACCCTCTTCACTCTTGCCTCTTGCATGAGTGCCTCTTGCCTTGCCATAACGACAATTTTCAATGCTAACCTACTTAGTTTAAGTTGAGTGATAGATAAATAAAAACTTTAAAAATATTTATTTATACGGTTAAAAACTGTAAATGCTCTCCGGGTTTTGATAAGAAAGTATCAGGAGTTCCTTGAATTTGGACTTGACCTTTTTCTATGAGAACAATCCAATCAGCACGGTGGATAACGCTGGGACGATGGGTAATTAAAATTGTGGTTTTACCTCTGCGATATTCTAAAAGCCGATCTAAAACATTAGCTTCACTCATAGGGTCTAATCCGGCGGTAGCTTCATCTAAAATCAGTATAGGTGGATTTGTGAGAATTCCGCGAGCGATCGCTAATCTTTGTCTTTGTCCCCCAGAAAGATTCGCCCCAAACTCCCCTAATACGGTTTGATATTTATTAGGTAATTGACTAATAAAACCATCAGCATCAGCAATATCACAAGCTTGAACTATGTCTTCAAAAGAAATATTAGGTGTACCTAAACGGAAGTTCTCCAAAATTGTCCGACTCCAAAAATGAGGTTCTTGGGGAACATAAACTACTTGTTGTCGGTAACAATCTAAAGCAATATCTTGGATATTAAAAAAGCCGATGCGGATATTACCAGAATCTGGTACATATAACCCAGCTAATAATTTAGCTAAGGTGCTTTTACCACAACCAGATTTACCAATTAAGGCAATGACTTTTCCCCCAGGAAGCTGAAGAGAAAAATCATCTAATAAGTCAACTCTACCTGCGTGATGAAATTGGAGATGAGAACAATTAATATCTGCCACACTAGAAATTTGTGCAGTTGGTTTTTGACTTCCTCCGACTACTTCTGGTGTGGCATCAATAACTTCTAACAATCGAGAAACTGCTGTTTGGGAACGAAAATATTCATCAACAAAGCCAACTAATGAGTTAATTAAACCTACAACATTTACTTGTAAAGCATTAAAAGCTAACATTTGACCGATGCTTAAATTGCCTTGAATTACTAACATACTTCCAAAGCCTAGTAAGATAACACCACCAATTGTAGAGATAATTTTAGCAATAGTCCCGTTAATAATTGCTATTTGCACCGTGCTAAAAGCCAGATTAGCTAAACGACCAAACCGACTTTGAAATTCATCCCAAAATTGAGGAGCAGCATTTGTAGTTTTAATTACCTGTGCGCCTTTAAATGTTTCTACTAAAACACCTTGATTTTCTGCTCCTAAGACTAAAAGACTGCGGGTTTTTTGTTGGAGAATGGGTAAGAAAGGTAAGGTAGATAAAGTCATGCAACCAGCAACAAATAAAACGGCTATTGTTAATTGCCAACTATAAAATAACATTAAGCCAAAAGAAATTACAGCGATAAAAAATTGGCTAGGTAAAACAATCACAATCTGTGATACTAATTGGTTAATTTCGCCGATATCTCGCAGTCGGCTAGTAATTTCTCCACTTCGACGGGATTCATAATAATTTAATGGTAATTGGAGAAGTTTACGACCAAATTCTAGAACTAAACCTAGTTGTAATCTTTGTCCAAAATGAGAAATCATTAAGGCTTGAAATACTTGCAATCCTCCGCCAAATAAACTCATAACAACAACAGCGGAAACGACAACAGTAAGTAATTGTACATCTCCACGCACGAGAACATCATCTGTTAATAATTGAATCAAAACCGGAGTTCCTAAAGCTAGTAAACCCAGGACAATATTAATCATTAAAACCTGAGCTAGTAAGCCACGATAGGGTAAAAGCCGGCGAAAAAAGCGCGTTATTCCACCTTTTGATTCTTCTTGGGGTTGTTCAAAAAAGCGGTCTGGATCTGGCTCTAATAAGAGCATTACCCCATCCCAAGCATTGGTTAATTCTTCTTTTGTCAGATAACGAATTCCCACAGCCGGATCAGCAATAACGTATTTTTTTCCCTTTTTACCATATAAAACAACCCAATGATAGCCTTGCCAATGGATAATTGCAGGTAATGTAATTTCTGTAATTCTGTCTACAATTTCTGGAGAAGCTTTGACTGCTCTAGCATTAAAACCAAGATTTTCTGAACCTCTTTTTAACCCTAATAATGTTGTTCCTAATTGTCCAGTACCAACAGCTTCTCGACTTTTAATCATACTTAAAAAGCGTCCATAGTGTTTGGTAATAGAAACTAAACAAGCTGCTCCACAGTCTTCTTCACTTAACTGTAAAACACACTGATAATTCTGATGAGGTTTGAAGATATTAAACATAATTATTCAGAAAAATTTAGGTTAATTAACACTTGTATTGGCTTGAGTTATTGCTTAATTCTGTCTACAATTTAATTTATGAATTGGTGATTAATTTGCTTTTTCTGAGGATGAATTGTAGTACAGTTTCTTGACGAGAAATAATATCAGCACGTCCTTCCATGCCAGATTTGAGATAACATAAATGATTACCTTTTCCTAAAAATAGACTTTGTGGTTCAATATTGATTTCGTAAGTAGCTACCTGGGGGGTGCTGATAATAGAGTTATTTTGTGTAGTTGCTAGAACATCTGGTGCAATTGTTTTTACAGTTCCTTTAAGAGTTCCATAGTCTGGATAGGGACAAGATGAAACCTGCATTTGTACTGCTTGACCGGTTTTTATTTTGTCAATATCTTTAGCCCAAACGTGAGCTTTGATGATTAAAGGGGCATCCACAGGAGCAATTTGAGCAAGAGCCTCACTAAGTTGTACAACCTGTCCAGAGTTGCGGAGTTTGAGTTGCATTAGTGTGCCATTTGTTGGGGAGCGAATTACACTTTTATTCAACTCATTTTCTAGTTGTAGTAATTCTTGACGAGTGCGAATTTGTTGTTTTTGCAGCTCTAGACGTTGCTGGATTAATAGTTCCCGTTCTTTTTTTAAAGCTGCTAAATTGCCATCACCTCTGGCTTTTTCTTGCCTAATTCTTTCCGAAGCTACTGTTACACTTGCATTACTGGGATTAATGCCAATTTTTGCTTTTTGTATGTTTATTTGTGCTAATTTAACAGCTTGTTCTTTTTCTTCTTGGAGATTTTTAGAACTAGATTTGGCTTGTTCTAATTTGGCTTGAGCAGACTTAACAGCCTGTTCTTTTTCCTCGACTAAATTCTGAGATATTGCTCCCGATTGAGCTATATTCTGCAAGCGATCGCGCTGTAATATAGCCAGCTTTAAACCTGCTTCTGCTTCTTCCACAGTGGCTATTAATACCTTTTCTTTTTGTAATCTTGCTAGTTGCTCCTTTGCTAAATTTATAGCTACTTTAGCTTGTGTCATTTCCGCACCGGTTTTAATTTGCTGATCTTTATAGTTGCGTTCAGTGCCAGTTAATTCGGCCTGTGCAGCCATAATGGTACGGTCATTTAAGTTAGTCTGAGCAATTATTTGAGTATTGATTTGATTAATTTGAGCATCAATTTGAAGAAGTTGTAATTGACTTTGCTGAATAGTATTTTGCAGTTGTTTTTTCTGAGATTGGAGTTGGGAGTCATCAAGATAAGCAATTATTTCTCCCTTGCTTACTACCTGATCTTCTTTAGCTACAATTTTTTTAATAGTTCCCGTCATTGCAGATTCAACTAACCGTAATTCTCCCAATGGTCGGATAGTTGCAGGAACTTTAACTGTGATGTTGTAATAGAGAACAGATGTGAGACTCACAGCAACTACAAACATCGTAATCATCACTCCCCCACCAAGATGAATCCATTTACCAATATGGGGGAGAAACTCATTAGTTTCTAGTATATGCAAATCTTCTGTAGTCGAGTTATTTAAATTATAGGGAGAATTGTTATTTTGACTCTGTAAGGAGTTCACGGTATTACACCTTCTATTAGGGCTAAAATAGTCTGATCTAAGATAGAAATTGCTAATATCATGCAATCAAACATCAACTATCTCAGGTAATAAATTATTAGGAATAAAAACAAGCAAACTTCTGTGTTCACATCATGAAAAATAATTGGATGATAGGTTATAATCTAGTGAAGGGGGTAGAGATAGTTCTTCCGCTGTTGTGTGGGAATTGCTTTCTCAAATCTTTAACGCAGATCAAGCATTAAGAAGAAGTAGGGAAAAGCTCAAACTTTCTCAAAGTCCTCACTTACATTGAGCAAGCCTTTATCATTTCCCTTACCCCCTTTTGTTCTCGCAAAAGGTGTTGACTAGTACAGGTTGGCGTAAATAAACCAACCATTCTAAGTAGGTGGGTGTTGAAAATTGTCGTTATGGCAAGGCAAAAGGCAAGAGGCAAGAGGCAAGAGGCAAGAGTGAAGAGGGTTTAGACGATTTTACGTTTCTTTACACAGTTTGGTTTTATTGTGTTCACCTACTTAAATCCTCCAAAAGCCTATACTGTCTTCATTTTGACTTTTGACTTTTGACTTCCGCCTTGCGGTACTAGCCGTGCGGAGTGGTGGAAATAACTAACCATTAAAAACTCACAAAAAGCTGGTGCAAGTTGCTTTTTGAGTTTTCATGTTTCAATTTTTCCATCCCACTCTGCCGCACCAGATTACTCTTGCTTTAAGATTAGGTAATTTATAGGCTGACTAGCCCATATCTACACAAGAATCCCTAGAGATCCAACTCCACCAGTAACTGGAGGAGTGGGAACTGCGGGTACAGTCGTTACTGCGGGTGCAGTTGTTGCTGTTCCATCACCTGGTAATACGGCTGGACCTAAAGCTCCGACACCAGCAGGAAGCTCTGCACCTAAACCTAAGAAATCTTGTCCCGCAGTCAGGATAGTATTAGACTTACCTGCGGAAGTAGCACTGCTACCTTGAGGACCGGAGACGCTTGATCCCATTAAAAGCGATCCTTTGTTAGCGTAATTACTAGCAGCTAGTTCAAAGTCAGCCCCACCAGTCACTATTTCTTGCTGCTGATCAGATAAAGCAACAATCAAATCGGATGCGTCCATTTGATTTAACACAATTATTAGCCTCACTTACAAAATTAGGTGTTTCATCACCTAACAACTCAACTATAAGCATTGTTGCCTAATAATTCATAAACCTACGGGTAGAAAGTAAAGGTTGCAAATTTACCTCTAAAAGTAGAGACAAAATAGGTTGTAATTATTAAAATAGTATTATTAATAATAAAGATAAATTCTAGTTCAATAAAACCTGCACGATTCTGCATAGTATTTATTTTTTGTTTTTCCAGAGAACTCTGAATATATATATATTCGTTAAGTTTGACAATCAACAAAAAATTAAATATCTATATTTTTAGATAAGTAGGTGAACACAATAGAACCAAACTGTGTAAAGAAATGTAAAATCGCCCAAACCCTCTTCACTCTTGCCTCTTGCCTCTTGCCTTTTGCCTTGCCATAACGACAATTTTCAACACCAACCTACTTATCTCTAATTTTATAAATATCATTTGGCTATATCAGGAATTAATTAGTAACCCGATAGTAACTGATTCAATAAATAGGCACAGGTGGCACTACCGATAGGAACTGTTAAATTATCTATTCCCAGAAAAGAAAAGGCTTCTAAAATCGTAGCGATTGAGGCAATAATTAAAGAAACTATCCAGGTTTGCCAAATACTACCTTGGGTAACAAGTAAAATGGTTACACAAATAAAATAACTGATTAAAGTCACTGTTAAAGAACCTTCCCAGCTTTTTTGAGAACCGAAAACTATATATTTATGTTTGCCAAACCGTTTCCCAATTAAAGCAGCTAATCCATCTCCCCAAGCCATAGTCATAATTCCTAAAACAGCATATTGCGGTTGGTGTAAATGCCAAAAAACACCTACTAAAACACCGATACTCACAGCATAGAAAAATGTTCCCAAACTTTGACGACCAACACTATTAATACCAGGAAGAATGGGGAATTGATAAGATAATAAGGTGATGATACTCGCAAAAACTGCCGCTGTAATTCCCACATAAGCAGGAATATCTAACCACCAAGCAATTAAAATCACATTACCTGTGCCAATATGCACGATTTTACGAATGATTTCTGGTTCGCTATCAGTAAAACGACTAACTACCCAAGCAATGCAGATAATCAATCCTACCCAAGCCGCAGCGGTGGCAATTGGCAGCGACAATGGGGAAAGGGTTTCTAAGCTCATGAATGTGTTAAACAATGAGGAAATAGGGGTATTTTTAACTTTAATTCTACTTTATGGGATTTGGATATGGAAATATTATTGATTTGGCTAATTAAGGGTTATCGCTTATTTATTTCTCCCTTATTTCCCCCTACTTGTCGCTTTCAACCTACTTGTTCTATGTATGCGATTCAAGCTATTGAACGGTTTGGGGTATTTCGGGGTGGTTGGATGGCTATCATGCGGATTTTACGCTGTCACCCTTTTCATCCAGGAGGTTATGATCCTGTTCCAGATGCGAAAGCAAAATCTTGTTGTGAACATGAAGAGTGATCACGGATTTAAGGGATTACTGGATTACACGGATGCTTTTGGTAAGTAATTGGACAAAAATATACTCAAAACGGCTTGATTGTTTGATTCTAAAGGTAGGGGTAAAGCAAAATCTCATTGGTGTCAATTTAAGCTCAAATCTCTACCACATCTCGTTCCTAGTCTCTGACTAGGAATGCAGTTGATGAGGCTCTGCCTCACGGCTACCATGAGACTAAGCTCAAGGTGGTCTGGTCAGCACAGCTTGCCTGATTACTCTTGCAAGCTCAGTCCCTTTAGGGCTGGGTTACTGACTACTTAAGCATAGTAGCCAAACTATAAGCAATTTTGTGTTTTATAATTATCATTATATCATCATTGCTATCTGAACATATTTAAAATCTTGTAATCTCTTGCTGGTACTGAAGTCTGAGACTTAATGAATATAAATTTTAGGTACTAAATTTTAGTTATTTGAGTTTCCACCATAAAATTACCGCAAGAGCCAAAATATTTAATTATAATCAATTCATCTTCCAATTGTTCAATTACCTCAATATTGGTGATATTTGCTAACTTTTCTAGTAATTCATTATCTGAATCTTTATCACCACCATAATACGATTTATTACCACCATAATATGAATAATCGGCATTATCAATCCATCTAGTTTTCACATTTTTAATGAGAGTTTCAGGTTTTCCTTGTAGCATTCCCTGGGCAATCATTTTTTCTTTTTCATCTTCACTAATCTCCGAAAGTTTTGTCGCAGATGCAGGTGGATTTGATGGTGGTTCTGTTGGGGATAATGTTTCATATCTGATACTATTATGTGCAGGATCTGGATTTCTTTGACCAGTTGTTGTTGTTGTTATTGTTGTTTCAGTGAGAACAATTGCTTTCACTTTTGCTTCAGAATTGACAAGATAAACAGGATAAATTGCTTTAATGATTTTTCCCTCATCATCGTACCCTTTTGCGGCTTCGTGATAATTGAAACGGAAAGGCGCACCTTTACTTTCGAGACTCAGAAAAGCTGGTGGATCTGCAAGGTTAGCACGTTGCAGAAATATTAAAGCGTTGTTAATTGATTGCTGGATTTCAGTTTGAATATCTTGGTTTAGAGATGTAAAATTAAGGTGGAGTTTTTGACAAAGGTGATCGCTCAATTCTCTTATAGTTTGCTTAAAGTCGTCTTCTTGCCATTTGCCAGGAACAGGATATTGAACTTTTCCCTGTGCGAGATTTGCTGCTTTTGTCAGCAGTTCTGAAACTTGTGATAATTGACTTTGTATATCAAATATTCCTAGCTTCTGAGAAAACAAGTTTAGCATTTCATTTAGCATTCCTGATAGTAATTCTATTGAAATTGTGTTTTCTCCTCGCATGATTGCCTGTCCACCAATCAGAACAATAGCCGAGATATCAGCTTTAATATCATTGACTTTTTCTCGACGTTGTTGCTTGAGTTCTGGGTTGCTTGTTGCCATCAATGTAAACAAGCTATTTGCTAAAGGATCAAGATATTGCTCTTTGAGAGTTTTATATTCACCTGTCAATACATGATGCTGGGGGCGATCGCTTGTTCCATCGTAATGAGTTACTGTATTTTGTTTGACAGATGCTAACTTTTATCTCTGAATATTCAAACTGTGTGTCAGGTTGCCCATCGTAAATAGCACATAACCAGTTATAAACCAGCAGAAGTTTGTTGTATATTTTTTCGTTTGTTCGAGACATACTTAGCATACTTTTTAATGTATTTTTTGCTTGATCTATAAGTTCAATTTTTTTCTCTTTTGGAAATTGTTCAACTTGTTCTTTTGTTTCTGGCTGTGAGTTATTTGTTTCTTGAAATTCCATCATGTATAACCTTCCTTATTCAATCGAGTAGGTAGAAGAAAATCGCAAAGCAGTGTTGTAAGTTTTTCCTGTTTTGATATCTATAGCCGTGACAGCAATCTCAGTTTTACCAAAATTCATGGAAACTTCCACAGGGCGATCGCGTGTTCCTACTGTTGAGGAAATATCAACATCTAATTCACCTAATTCTTCTATCTCCGACTCATCGACATAGCGTGGATTCTGTTTCCGCGTTGCATAAAATTTAAAGTTAATGACTGTTTGATCGGCAGTTACAGGGTTGAAGGAATGAGTGACAACTTCATTCACACCGATACTTTCACCCGCCAATACAAAAGATCTAAAACGATTGAAAATATGCCAGCCACCTTGGTCTTCTAAATATTGTCGGTTGCTTTTTTGATTGCGATCGTGGTTTTTATCGAATGGTTGACAACTTTGACAACCATAAGTAAGATGGGAACGACGTGAG
Organism: Anabaena sp. 54; assembly: GCF_017355725.1. NCBI lineage: Bacteria > Bacillati > Cyanobacteriota > Cyanophyceae > Nostocales > Nostocaceae > Anabaena > Anabaena sp. 54. The sequence goes on along the minus strand of NZ_JAAVWA010000034.1, from coordinate 25,522 downwards.
CGGATGCTTTCTGGATTGACACCAAATGAAGCCGCCCCTTGGACAATAGCAGCACCCGGATCTGATGGCATAACAACCTTAATCCGACTCCCAAACTCTTTCTGAATCCGTTGACGTAAAACTGGGGATGTAGAAAATCCACCAACCACATAGAGAATGTCACATCCGCGATCATCTAGCCTGGCAAATTGTTCTTTTACTTTTCGTACCAGACCATCCAATATAGGCTCAAAAAAGCCCTGCATGGTTTCTTTACTAACATGAACTTTTTCATCATCACCTTCCTGTTCATCAGCAAGTTGTTCTAATACCTGGGGATGTTCTTTAGAGAGGATTTTGTAGAGTCGGTTGGGAATTTCAAAATAAGTTGTGGCTGTTGTGGTAGGGTCAAAGTCACACTTTTTCCGTTCCCAGTTTGCCATCAGTTCTAACCATCCAATAGGGTCTTCTTCTTCATACCTCATCAAGGCTTGAGCCGTCAATTTAGTGACCAAGTATTCCCGAAACTCTTTGTCCACACAGGTTGAACCATAAGCTCCACCACTGCCTTCTGCTACTTCATCTAGACCACCATGCGGGGAAACCTCATGGACTGTAATATCAACAGTACCACCACCACAATCTATAACCATGAAGCGTTTACCAGCTTCTAGTTCTGCTTGGTCTTTTTCTTGACAGTAAATAGCGGCCGCTTCAGGTTCGAGAACCAGTAACAGGCGTTCCCGATCATCATCGCTGCCAGTAATTAGTCCTGCTTTGATAGCAGCACGACGCATGAAAGATTTTTCTTCATCCTTCCAAATGGCAGGAATAGTTAAACACCAAAGAATTTCGTGATCTTTAAGTTCACCACTGGTAGCATTATCCAGTTCTTTACGCAATAATCCACCTAGTTGATGGAGGTAATCAGCTACAAGGTTAATGACTGGAAATTCTTGTCCGTTGTTAGCTGTGGCAATGGGACCTTTATCAGTACGTTTACAGCTTTCTCGCAGTGCCATTTTAAAGGTAGGAAAAAAGCTGTAGTCTTTAGCGTTTTTGGCTTGACGCAGTTCCGCTAATCGGGATAAGGCCGCATATCCCCATGTTTCCAATTTGCGATCGCTGTTATAGAGGCTTTGCGTCAAAGTTTTGATGTACGGAAAGGGTTGTTTGTCCCATTCATAGCGCCCGATAACCCGTTTATCGTCTTTAAAGGCATAAGCATAGCCTGAACGCGATGTTCCAAAGTCAATGGCTGCGACAACTTTGATCTTCTTGCTATCAAGGACCACTACACTAATCTCCTACAAACTATGAAAGTAACTTCAAACACTATCTCTTTGTATCATAGCAGAAATGTTGAATAGCGTAATAAAAATTTACATATTGAAATAAACTTAGCCTATATATAACCCACATTCCGCACCCCAAACTGTCACAGAGGGAAATTACGTAGAGATGAATCAAAGGGAGCATCAAAACAAACATATAAAGTGAAAAAAGCATTTAAGAAACAGTAAATCACCAAAAATGTCATCAAAACCTATTCTCAATGTACTAGATGGTCTATGTTTTGAATTTCTATTTCTTGCGGTTTCAATTTCACAACAGATTCCTCTACTTGTTCTAAAGGGATTCTCTCAGTACTTACAGCGATTTCCAATCATATAAGGTACATCTTAGCCCCCTCATCGCTTGCGGGGAGGGGGTTGGGGGTGGGGTTCTTGTTCCGGGTTTGATGACAATTTGCTGTAGTTGTATAATAATTTATATATAGTCATTTAAAATAAATAAAAAAATCCAGCCTTTTAACAGTACTGCTAACCTACTTAAAATGCGACCTTATTACCAAATCCCCATTATTGAATGTGGTGAACCTTTAGTTAAGATTCCTCTAGAATTGTTTGCGGTGGAGTCTCCTCACCCTTATCAAAAGTTAGGTGCTAACTACGGCGGACATTCACCTTATTATTTGCGCCAAAGTGTTGTTGAAAATTTGATTCAGGCGCAAAATAATTTACAGTTACTATGTCCTAATTGGTATATTCAAATATTTGATGCTTATCGTCCTGTGGCTGTGCAGCAGTTTATGGTAGATTACAGCTTTGGGGAAGCGTTGCGAGAACGGGGTTTGACAGAAAAGGAATTATCACCCCAGCAACGGGAAGATGTATGGAAGCTGGTTTATGAAATTTGGGCTGTACCCAGTTTGGATATGAAAACCCCTCCTCCCCACAGCACGGGGGCTGCGGTAGATATTACTCTAGTCAATGATCTTGGGGAAGTTGTAGATATGGGTTCACCTATTGATGAAATGTCCGATCGCTCCCATCCAGAATATTATACTCATAGTCATCAAGAGTATGATGCTAACCGTCAACTCTTACGGGATATCATGTTAAAAGCTGGATTTCAACGCAATCCTAGAGAATGGTGGCATTTCTCCTTTGGTGATCAAATGTGGGCTTGGTTATATAATCAATCTCATCCCGAAACTCTGATGACGGCACGTTATGGAAGATTAAATTCAGATACATCCAGGAATTTTCCATAGGTTGTGTTACAATGATAAACGTTACTAGTGAAGCAAAACTTCATAGTTTATGTTGGAGAGGTGTCCGAGTGGTTGATGGTGACGCACTCGAAATGCGTTTTGGGGAAACTCAACGGGGGTTCAAATCCCCCCCTCTCCGTTGAATTTATGTTATAACTGCGGCTTTTCTTCCTTTCGTTGCTGAATTTCCGGCGCTGGGTTCTGCTTGGTTTCCACAGTGGGAACTACCACACCCGAAGAATTTTCTGGTTGAGATTCCTGGGGTGGAGTCACTACGGGAGGAGGTTCTGGTGCTGTATTTTCTGGAGGTGGAGAAGCTTTTTGGGATTCTTTAGAATCGCGCAGGGTATCCATTAAGGATGGTGAGGAAGTCACAACCGGTGTTGATTTCTTGGTTGTATTGTCGGGATTTGGTGTGGGTTGAGAGTTCTGATTCTCAGCCGTTTTTTCTTGAGAATCGCTAGTAGGAATTGGTTTTGGAGAAACGCGAATATTCTTACGTTTTCTCCGCAAACGAGGTAATGGTACAGATTGATTGAATGAGGAATTTTGAAGTTTTTGATTTGCAGATGATGGTGATATTTCCACAACAGGTTTAGGTGGAATAGGTTGATAAGTAGATTGTGCAAAAGATGGTTTAGGTGATGATTGTAAATTGGGTTTTGATAATATCTGCGTCATGCTAAAACCTGCGGTAGCTGCAACCAAAGCAATACTAATGCTAATAACTCCCTTGGGTATACCTGTTTTTTTGCCAATGTTGGCGATTTTTGATGGTGTGGACAGGGGATGAAAAGTAGCTTTTTTAGGTGAATATTCTGATTTTAAATCCGATAAATTAATGGTGGGGATTGCTTGGGTAGGTAAACTTGGTGATGTGACAGCCAACCTATTTCCTGGTAAAAGTTGCAGCCATTCTGTTACTGTGGTGGGGCGAAATTGTGGTTCTACAGCCATTCCTCGGCTAACTGCTTGATTAACAGCCGCACTCAGATGAGGTTGTAATTCACGAGGAGAAGGCATTTGTTCTCGGTCACGCAATAATGCAGGTATGGGAACTTGTGCTGTCAAGAGTGCATAGAGGGTTGCTGCTAACCCATAAACATCTGTGGCTGCTGTGCGCTGTGCTTGAGTTAAATACTGTTCAATGGGTGCATATCCCTCGCTGACTAAACCTGTATGTGTCTGTTTTGCCCCATTATTAAATTCTCTAGCAATGCCAAAATCAATTAGCACTACTTCCTGAGTTCCTTGACGCAGGATAATATTATCTGGTTTAATGTCTCTGTGTAGCAACCCGTTATCATGCACTACCTGCAAGGCTGCGCCTATTTGGCGGATATAATGAATAGCTGTAGCTTCTGGTAAGGGGATTCCTGGTAAAACAAATGCTGCACCTAAAGTGTCTCCGCGAATGTATTCCATTACCATGTAAGGTAAACTGTTTTCTTCAAAAAAGTCGCTGACTCGGACAATATGAGGATGAACACAAGCGGCTAATCTCCTGGCTTCATCTTGAAATTGGCGCTGAAATTTGGGAAAATCGGGATGTTGCCGCAACCTTTCATTGATAGTTTTCATCACCACTTCTTGATTTAAATAGTGGTGCATAGCTTTGAAGGTAACACCAAATCCGCCCCGCCCTATTTCCTGGAGGATGGTATATTTTCCATTCTGTAAAATTGTTCCTGCTAACATAGGGTTTTTTCAGTCTTAAATAAGCAGATAATTAATTGGGTTATTCATCCTATCTATTATGGCAAGGGTTTTAGATTTTGGGTGTTGCTGAATTGAGGTATGAAATTCCCAAATTGAACCTTTAAAACTCAAACCTCAGTGCGTCTACTCTTCGAGATCACGAAGCGTGATTGCGCCTTTGCGTGAGACTAAAATTCATACCCTTAATCAGCAACACCAGATTTTGTAACTCCTAAGTACCCAATCTGCTGTAAGTAGGTGAACACAATAAAACCAAACTGTGTAAAGAAACGTAAAATCGCCCAAAACCTCTTTACTCTTGCCTTTTGCCTCTTGCCTCTTGCCCTGCCATAACGACAATTTTCAACGCCAACCTACTTATCAAAATAATTATTAATTGTTACCTATTCCCTATGCTGAGGCTAGAATCTGTTAATTTTTATCGGCGGTTACAACATCAACACCAATACCCAATTTTACAGGATATTTCCTTTAGGGTATCACCGGGCGATCGCCTAGCCATTGTCGGTACATCCGGTGCTGGGAAAACTTCTTTATTACGCCTCATCAACCGTTTAAATGAACCCACGAGCGGCAAAATTTATCTTCAAGATCAGGAATATCGGCAAATTCCCGTTATCCAACTCCGTCAACAGGTAATGCTTGTCCAACAAGAATCTAAGTTATTGGGGATGACAGTTGGGGAAGCCTTAGCTTATCCTTTAGTTCTGCGTGGTCTACCAAAGCAAAAGATTCAGGAACAAGTCAGTTATTGGCAAGAACAACTGCAAATTCCTGAACAATGGTTAGGACGAACCGAGGTACAACTTGCTGCTGGACAAAGACAGTTAATTGCGATCGCTCGCGCCCTAGTTACCGAACCCCAGATTTTACTTCTAGATGAGCCTACATCAGCCTTAGATACTCCCACATCCACTCACTTAATAAATATACTAACTCACCTAAATCAACCCCGTTCCTCGGCAATTCTGATGGTAAATCGCCAAATAGATTTAGCTCAAGCATTTTGTACCCACCTCTTACATCTTCAACAAGGTCAATTAGTAGTCAATCAACCTGCTGCTGAGATAGATTGGAGTAACTTAGCAACCAGCTTAATTCAAGCCGAAACTCAAACACTAGCAGAATGGACATAAACTACCCCATCTTACTTCGTTGAAGATGGGGTTTCTACATCCCCTTAAAGCACATTCTGATGTTATGAGGTACAGTTTTTTATCGCAGAACTCGTAGGGGCGCAGGGTCTGCGCCCTCCATTGCGCCCTCCATTGCGCCCTCCATTGCGCCCTCCTCCATTGCGCCCTCCATTGCGCCCTCCATTGTATTTCATAAGAACGAGAATTGCTGTAACTCATGAACTTTGAGTAAGTAGTGAGACAGAATTAATTACACAATGTCATTGCGTAAGCGTTGCGTGGCGTTAGCCATATGGAACGAAGTGAAATGAAGCAATCGCCAGGGCTGTGATTGCTTCCCTTCCCTCGCAATGACTGTAAATATTTTTGTCCAATTACTTAGTTAGTACAGGAATTTGATTAGTAAATCTTTCTCTTGGTAATTTTGTTTGTGTTTGTGGAACATTAACATTCAAGATTTCCATGTTAAACCTGTATCCCACATTGCGGATAGTTTGAATTAAACTGGGTTGACGTGGATCAAGTTCCACTTTCTTCCGCAACGATAAAACATGAGTATCAATGGTGCGTGGATTATCAATAGCATCAGGCCAAGCACGACGTAATAATTCCGATCTACTTAAAGGCACTCCTCCAGCTTGTGCTAAAACGTATAATAAGCTGAACTCCTGGGGCGTTAAATCAATAAACTCCCCTTGAAACCGCACCCGACGCTGAACTAAATCAATTTGCAAACTGCCATAATCTAAATAGGCTGGTGCAGTAGGTGTCCGGTTACGGCGGATAATTGCCTCAACCCTAGCCAAAAATTCCTGCATTCCGAAAGGTTTGCTTAAATAATCATCCGCCCCCGCTTTTAATCCCGTCACAATATCGGCTTCATTCGTACGAGCAGATAGCATGAGAATTAAAGGCTGTTGTTGACGATGTAACCAGCGGCAAAACTCGACCCCATCACCATCCGATAAATCCGCATCTAGAATGACTAGAGTGGGTTGATGGCTGATAAACACTTCTTTTGCTTGATAAATACTGGCAGCTTGATGAACTCGGTATTCTAGTTGTTGCAAGTGCCAACCCAACAACGACCTCAGATGGGGATTCCCCTCAACAATTTCTATACAAACCGAACCCACAGTGGTAAGACCCCTTAGCGTTGATGAATCTCAAATTAACAATCTCATGGTTAAGGTTTTGTAGTTTTTGTTACTTCAATAGACATATTCTTCACATTTCCCTCAAAAACCTTGCAGAAAATTTATTTTTTACTTTATTTACAGCCAAGCTAGTAGCTTTATTAAGTTTTTATTACGTTTACATTATATCCATAATAGGTAAATAAAATTACTTTTCTATTAATTGTAGCGACATGAACTAGTAGTCTGTCAACCCGAAAATGACGGGTGAAGGCAAGCAGGGGGCAGGGGTGGGGGAGGTGGGGGAGGTGGGGGAGGTAGGGGAGGTAGGGGAGGTGGGGGAGGGAAGAACAGAAGTTTTTTCCGATCATTACCCATCAAAATAAATTTGACGAACTGCTAGTCACTGAGCGAAGTCGAAGTGCTGACCTCTGACTTCTGACCGGGAATTTTGGATTTTAGATGAAAAAAATTTGGTACAAATCCCCGTCCGTGAGGACGGAAAAATCCTCGCTGCGCTGCGCTGCGTACGCTTCGCTAACGTCAATCCCAAATTTTCAAGCTCTACACTTGGGGGCGGAATCAATCCAAAATCCAAAATCGAGTGATTCCTGACTCCTACCCCATATCATTAAAGTTTATTTTTAGCAATCTGTCTTACTCCTTAAGAGATATGGTAAACTCAATAGGACAATCATTTACCAAAGGGAGTAGCACAAAAATCACACCCGATTATAACCAAAGGTAGAGACAGGTTGTTATTTAGCCCGGAAACAACTAGTAAATTCTAAAACTTGATTTTACAGATTTATCCACTAATGGCTAGATTTGTATTCCCAGTGAACAACGTCTAAAAAATTGGATAAAAATAAATTACCCTTGTGGTTACAAATAGATAGCTAAACTCAAGCTATCAGATCAAAATCCTGACAAAAAATCGTAAAAATACCTTACAAAATCAGCATATTTCCAATTTTTTGGCGTAGGATTTAATTAAGTTTTTAGCTGCTGGGGGGTCTCACCCAAGGTGAAAATATTAACTTATAAGTTAATACAGAAGAGGGAAGTGATACTTCATTAAGCGTGAATAATCATCTACAATTCTCATCGCAAAGAGATTAATACAGCAGTTATGCTCCAAGACACACAAACCATCCGCTACTACCAAAGACTTACCGACGCCTTCGTCGAATTATGGAATCGCGGTTATCGTATGGATGATATGCGGATGTATTTGGATGGATACCTTGCCGCACTTCGACATAGTAACATCATGGAACCATATTGGATTCATCGCTTAGAAGAGGAAGCCAGCCGTTATTTGTATGATGTATCTAACTTCGCAATGGTTCAGCCGGAACCTGAAAAACAACATGGCTACTACTAAAGGTACTATCGGATTTTACTAACTAGCCCATTACCGCCGATGATCATAGCACGATTTTTGGCTTGGTCAATGGGGTATGGGGGACTAAATTTGGGAACTACTGCAATTGATATGAAATCAAACCCCTTAGTTTTACATCACCAAGGGGAATTTTTTTGTTTATTTGTCAATTTAGAAATTAAAACATTTTATGTTTAAAGGCAGATTAACCATACATTATTATTTAGATTGACACTCTCAGGGCTAAAGCCGCTGAGATTCTTTGATCAAAGACATGACTTGCTCGTCCAGGATTTCTCCAGCACAAGTAGAGGTCTTATCTCCCAAAGCGTTGCTCATGTCTAGCATGAAAGTTCCGGTATGCCCTACCGTACTCAATCCTCGACTCAGGATATTTCTAGCTGCATTTTCATCTCTATCCATCACACAACCGCATTTACAAATATGCGTTCTGGTGGATAGAGATTTTTTGACAATTTCACCACAGCCAGAGCATTCTTGGCTTGTATATTGCGGATTGACCGCTACTGTGACTCTCTTGAATACTTTCCCGAAATATTCAAGCCAGACACGAAACTGATACCACCTGAGTTCGATGTAAATAAAAAGTCTAAAAGTACGTAACAGCAACAGTTCTGTCAATAAGTATTGGTTATTGAGAATTAAAGCCCACGCCAAAAAGTTCTCAAAAAATTAATTTTTTGAAATGTATTTACTATTAGGTAATATTGATATTTAATTGGTAATTAAGCTAATAAAACTGGTAAGGTTTCAATTTCATTTTCATCAAATCTTAAAGAAGGTTTTTTAGGTTGCCAAGTATAAGCTATTATTGCAGCAACAACATTAACCATGAAATTAGTAACACTTCGATGTCGAGAATGAGCAAGTTGTGAAATATTTTTGAGTTGGTCATTAACAGTTTCAATTAAAGAGCGTTTTCGGAGCATTAATTTCTCCTCCAGGGACAAGAGCTTATTCCGCATATTTTTCTTGAAAGGAGTGATTAATTTGAGTCCATTAGACCAAAGTTCAAGCCAGAGTTTTTGAGAAATATATCCTTTGTCTCCAAATATTTTCCCAAATAAGTTCTTAGTCAAAGTGGGAACAGGTTTTCGGTCATCTGTATTTCCAGGAGTAATTTGAAACGCAAGTAACTCTCCTTGATCATTAATAATCAAATGAAGTTTAAACCCAAAATACCAACAAATAGAACTTTTCCCCCAGCCAGCTAAATCTTTAAAGACCTTATTTGTCTTGGCTCTTTTAGAATGACAAATGGGAATAGAGGTACTATCAATAAAACTTATACCTGTATTGAGTCCTTTTCGTGTATTCAGATAATACATCAAGGGAATTAAAGCATTTGGCATTAATTCAACAAATCTTTGATAACTCACTAAATTGGGAAATTCACCTTGGCAATATTTGAAGATATGTTTCAGGTAATAATCTTTAAAATTGCGGTAACTAGAGCGATGAAAATACACAATTATTGTCATAATTTCACTTAGACATAATCGGCTGGGTCTAATTCTTTTTTTTATTTGGGATGGGATAAGTTGAGCTTGAAATATTGGCTCAAAATAGGTACAAAAATCATCAATTTCACAGAAAATAGTTTCTAATTCCATGAGTTATAATCATTAATTTTCTTTAATTAAACCTCTTCTATTGTCCCTAATCTGAGGTACTTTGAGTTTGTATTCAAATAGTATTCGTAATATAAATTTAGATTTTGTTATGAAAATTTACTTAAATCTAGGCTGGTTTCCTATTAATTCTCAATAATTAAGGCTTATTGAGAATATAGGCTCTTTCCAGAAAAGCCTCTAACCCTTTTGAATACTCATTTTTAGCTGGTTTTCTTACATCGAACTCAGGTGATACCAAGATGCGTCGTTGATAGACTTGGCTAGACAATGATTTTTCACCATATTTTTAATTCTCAAATCTTCGTAGGATATCAAGTCGTTTGACTGAACTACGCACCGTGCTAATTTCACAGCATGGTCTTTACGTTTCCTACTTATTTTGAGGTGACGTTTACCTAAAATCTGTCTAGCTTTGCCTCTATTTTTTGAACCTTTGACTTTTCTGGAAACACGACGTTGTGAACGTTTAAGAATCTTTTCTCCAATACGCAGAAATTTAGGATTCTCAATCATCACACCATTGGAGTCAGTGTAGTATTCTTTCAAGCCTACATCTAATCCAACTGTATTTCCTGATGGAGTTATATCTTCTTGGCGATTAACATCAATGCAAAACTGACAATAATAGCCATCAGCCCGTTTAACTAACCTAACTCGTTTAATTTGATTTATTTGATAAAAATGCAAATCACGAGTCCCTTTGATCTTTAATCTACCAATACCTTTTTTATCAGTGAATGTGATAGATTTACGATCTTCTGAAAGCTTCCATCCTGATGTTTTGTATTCGACAGAACGGCAGTCTTTTTGAAACTGAGGATATCCCTTTAATCCAGGAATATTCTTTTTACAGTTATCGTAAAACCGAGAAATAGAAGACCATGCTCGTTCGGCGCTGGCTTGTCGTGCCATTGAGTTAAGTTCATTAGCGAATGGAAAATTAGCCGCCAAAACAGCGCAATATTTCTGCAAGTCGTTTTTGCCCGTATCTTTTACGTCCATCCATAGCCGAATACAGCTATTCCGAACGAATTGAGCGGTGCGAATTGCATCATCTACTGCGCTAAATTGAACTGATTTCCCGTAAGTTTTGAACTCAAAAACTAGCATCGCTTTTACCTCCAACCTTATACTACTCTTCATGGCGTAAGATTGTCAAGATATTTAGCGGTACAAGATTTAAATAGGTTAAAACCTATCGTGTCGCTTATATCTCTTTCTCTGAAGCCACTGAGCTTTACGCTTACCGGATACTTCTGTAAGCTACAAAATAAATGATCCTGTTTTGTCATGCTGAGTGTAGCGTTCGCGGAGCGTGGCGTTAGCCATAGCGAAACGAAGCATCTCAAGAGATTCTTCACTACACTTCGTTTCGTAATGCCTCTTGCACGCTGCGCGAACAGAATGACATTGGGCATTTCTTTTTGTGGAGTTCTCTTAGATGAAACCGATAATCTCCAAAAACCTAACCCCCTTGCCTCCCTTCCCTACGTTAGCGCAGCGTGCCGAAGGCTGGGAAGGGGGGTTTCAAAGCCTCTCCCCGAAGCGGGGAGAGGTTTACCAGAGGGGTTTGTTTATACATTAAAAACTTTTCAAACATCCTCTAAGAGACTTCCAAATAAAAAAATGTCCCAAAACTGATGCAGAAATTCTCTCTCTGTGTACTCTGTGCCTCTGTGGTTCGTTTCTTAGGATAATTTATTTCTTGGAAGTCTCTAAGCATTTTTTGCCCCTAGAAACTTAACTTAAACTATAGAGGTGTCGGTTTTACGCCCTTCATGGTCTTTCTTTTATAGCGCTTCTTAATTTAACGAGGTACAATTTATCCTCTTTCATCTGCGGTTAATTCTTTCTTCTTTTACCTCACTTGAATGGTAATTACTATAATTTTCACTTGTGTATAAAATATGGTAAATCATGGAAAGTATAAGCTAAACACCATGCGTCTTGAAACCTATAGTTTTTCTATGGCGAAAACCCAAGTTTTCAAGATGGATGGGGTATATGAGCATTAATAGAATACAGTTTACGAATATTCTTGAGTAAAATTGACATTGAATAGGTTGAAACTTAGGGTAAATATGTTGCAAATTCTTGACTCTACTTTAAGAGAAGGAGAACAAACTCCTGGAGTTTATTTTTCTCCAGACAAAAAAATGATAATTGCCCAGTTTTTAGATCAGATAGGAGTTGATATTATTGAAGTGGGTAATCCCGCAGTAGATCGAGAAATAGCTTTAGCTATCACGCGCATTTCTCAAGCAGGACTTAAGGCGAAAATAGGCGCTCATTCTCTTTGTAAAATAGATCATGTGCAAAAAGCTTTAGATTGTGGTATTGATTTTTTAGGGATATTTTTTAGTGTTTCTAAAAAGCGATTAGAACAAGATTATAATATTGATTTAGATGTAGCAATTGAAAAGATTATTGAAGTAGTTACTTTTGCCAAAGAACAGAAGCATGACTTATTAATTAGATATACAGCAGAAGATACAGTGCGATCGCCTATAGAAAATGTCATTGCCGCAGCCAGTGCCGCAGTCAAAGCAGGAGTGAATATCATTAGTATAGCAGATACAACTGGCTACTCCACACCTTTCCATCCCCAGCGTAGTATGTATTTTTATGTCAAAACCCTAAAAGAAGAATTAGGAAATCGTGGTTTATATCCACAGATAGAGGTGCATTGTCATAATGATAAAGGTTTAGCTTTAGCCAATGCCTTAGATGCCTATAGAGGAGGCGCAGACATTATTGATGTAGCCACAATGGGATTAGGAGAAAGAGCAGGAATTGTTGATTTAGCTGAACTATTAATCAATTTAATAGATATGGGTGAAAAAGAAAAAAAATGGCAACTTAACTATCTAGAAGAGTTATATAAATTCGTGAGTCAGCACTCTCATATTCCCATTCCTCCCCATCAAGCTATCACCGGAAAAAATGCCTTTACCCACTATGCTGGAGTTCATGTTAAAGCTGTAGCCAAAAATGAGGAACTTTATCAAAGTTTAAATCCGCAACTTCTCGGCAAACAAAGTAGTTTTGCATTAGGAATGCAATCAGGATATACTGCTGTGCAAATGGCACTGAAGCAAATTGGTCAAGGAGAACTAGCTGAAAATAAAGACCTTGTAGATAAAATTCTCCAAGAGATTAAAGTAATTGCCAAAAGAGGAACTCCCATTGATATCGAAGCAGAACTACCGAAAATTATAGAACAATTTAGTGTAGCAACACATCCATTCGGGAACGATATTTGTAATTTATCTGTTTGAGTTCAGGAATGAATTAAGAATTAAGTTCACCCTTGCTTATTTTGTCTTAATTATTCCTACTGCTTCTTTTTGACTCCTGATATAAGTAGGTGAACACAATAAAACCAATCTGTGTAAGTAGGTGAACACAATAAAACCAAACTGTGTAAAGAAATGTAAAATCGCCCAAACCCTCTTCACTCTTGCCTCTTGCCTCTTGCCTTTTGCCTTTTGCCTTGCCATAACGACAATTTTCAACACCAACCTACTTAAAGAAAAGTAAAATCGCCCAAACCCTCTTCACTCTTGCCTCTTGCCTTGCCATAACGACGATTTTCAATGCTAACCTACTTACAATATGTTAAAAACTCAAGAACCTGAATTTAATTGTCTCAAAACTGAAATCAAACCATCTGCAAAATGGTGGACTATACTGAGCGTTAGTATTGGTGTATTTATCTTTTCCTTAGATGTTTATATAGTTAATCTAGCTCTACCAATAATGCTGGAATCACTACATACGACCTTTGCAAATAGTCAATGGGTAGTATTGAGTTACCTGTTAGCAATATCTATTTTTGTTTTGAGTGCTTCTAAATTAGGCGATATATGGAGTAAAAAGAAGTTGTACATTATCGGTATGATAGTGTTTACAATTAGTTCTTTGCTATGTGGACTTGCCCCAAATATAGGCTTTTTAATAGCTTTTCGTGCCATTCAAGGAGTAGGGGCTGCATTTATCTCAGGACTAGGAACAGCGATGATTGTAGAAGCTTTCCCAGTGGAAGAACGAGGGCTGGGTTTAGGTATTCGCGCTGGAGTATTTGGTTTAGGAATGATGTTGGGACCAACAATAGGAGGTTTATTAGTTAGTATCGGAGATTGGCCTTTAATTTTCTTTATTAATGTGCCAATTGGGATTATAGGGATTTTAATTATGGCTTATTTTGTCCCCCCTTCTATTGTTAATGGAGAAAAACAACAGTTTGATATCATAGGAACTATAGTTATCACATTTATATTAACTTGCTTTATATTGGCAATAACCTTATTAGAAGAACAGAATCATGACTTAAATATCATTCTAGCTTTACTATTTTTATCTATGATTAGTTTAGCTTTTCTCATCTTCATAGAAATGCGGACTGTCACCCCTATTTTAGATTGGAAAATTTTTAGATCTTTAGACTTAAGTTTAGGTTTAGGATTGCGGTTTATAGGTAACTTCGTGATTGCCGGATCAATCTTTATCCTCCCTTTCTTTTTCAAACTAGTCAAACAATATCCTACTAATAAAGCTGGTTTTCTATTAGCAATTCCACCGATTATCATTGTTTTAACCGCACCTATGGCTGGGACGCTTTCTGATAAATTTGGCTCACGGATTATTAGCATAACAGGATTATTATTAATGGCTATTGGCTGCTTTTTAATCAGCACATTTAACGCAGAATTAACGATAATCAATTATATAATTGCAATTATTCCCTATGGGTTGGGTATAGGAATGTTTCAATCTCCCAACAATAGCGCCATTATGGGAGCAGCACCACAAGATAGTTTAGGGATTGCTTCGGGTTTATTATCCTTGTCACGAATATTAGGACAAACTATAAGTGTGCCATTAGTGGGAGCTATATTTTCATTTGTGACTCTTAACAATACTCAACTAAACACAAATATTAATATCACTAATGCACCTGTTGCATCATTAGTTTTAGGTACACAAATTACTTTTCGCTTCATTACTATTCTCTTAGTTATTTCTACAATATTTGCAATTTATTTATGGTGGATTAAACAAAAGCGAGTATCAATGGAAAAACTCATTTCTGATATAAGTAGGTGAACACAATAAAACCAAAGTGTGTAAAGAAAAGTAAAATCGCCTAAAGCTTCTTCACTCTTGCCTCTTGCCTTTTGCCTCTTGCCTTCCCAAAACGACAATTTTCAATGCTAACCTACTTAGATACCTGACTTAAGGGACTTCCAATTAAAAAAATACCCAAAAATTTCTTGTGGTGCGGGCCGAAAAGCCCGCTAACCATCAAGGACGGGCAGGATGCCCATCCCACAAAATTGGGTAATTTATTTTTTGGTGTTCCCTAAGTAGGTGAACACAATAAAACCAAACTGTGTAAAGAAACGTAAAATCGCCCAAAACTCTCTCCCTGTTCCCTGTTCCCTTGCCATAACGACAATTTTCAACGCCAACCTACTTATTTAAGAAGTCATTAATCTGGATTGGATTTTAAATGGATGGTTTCCTCAGATAATTGACACAATTCTTCTAGGGATATCTTTTTGTCATTGTATAATTCTTCAATCTTCTTGGTAGCAGCTTCTAAAATTTCCTGACCACTTCTGATTTCGATGTTTAATTTATTTAGATTTTCATCAAAAACCACAAATAGCGATATATTTCTCCCAATAGTTTGTGTACTACCTTTCACCTTAAAATCAGTCACAAATTTACCTTCTGTGGGGACATGAAGAGGTAAATTGCAAGATTGAATAATGTCCTGAATATCTGCAAGTTGTAACCTAGAAATTGGGGTAATTTTCACTTCTATATTCACAAATTCTGCTAAGTCTGGTTGCTTAATTACAACATCTTCTAATGACTCATATTGAAATGTAATTTTCCCGGCTAAATTATCAGTAATTGCATAAATTTGCATAGAGTATGGAGGTTTAGGTACAGAACCCTGTGCATAGAATAAACTCCCCTCTGCTGTGACAGTGATTTGAGATGTATCTGCTAGAGTTTGTAAAGATTGCAGATTAGCAATGGTGCTTTTAACAAATACAGAATCTAGTCCTAAGATAGACGCTAAATCATTAGCGGTAGGTGGAGGATTAAACTCCATACCAGCACGAATAATAAACTCTTCTAAGACATTAAATTTGCGAGATTCTTTAATAGTTAATTCTAAGAAATTTTGAGTTACTGTATAGCCAAATAGACGTGCAGCTAAAACTAACAAACCAGAATTTTCAGTTTCAATTTTCTCAACTATATATTTTAGATTTTCATCAATCTGTTTAACTACAGAAGCAGGAAACATCAATAAAACCTCCATGATAATTAACAGTGTTGGCAACTTCAGAATACATATTACCCACTGTACCGGGTTTAGCGGTAAATAAATCGTGACAACCGACAATTACCAATAATTCTTGAGCGCGGGAAAAAGCCACGTTTACCCGTTCTGGTTTATTTGCAAATCCCACATCTCCTTGATGATTATTCCGCACCATACTGACAATTACTACTGGTCTTTCCATACCTTGAAATCTATCAACTGTACCTGTTCTGATTTGTAAAGAAGGGAAAAATTCAGATTGCAACCGTTCATCAATTTTTCGTAATTGAGCGCCATAAAATGTAATTACAGCTATTTCTTTTCTTGGTTCTCCATTTGCAACTTTATGCACCCAAACCTGCTCAAATTGCTGACAGATACTTTCAATCACATCAATTTCTTTAGTATTCAAAAATGAAGTTCCATTTCGTTCTTCTTGAAATTCATTTTCTCTAGGCATTTTCACCCAACATAGATGATGATACGGTTGAATAATTTCTCCTGCTAAATTATGAGCGCGTTTTGTATCAGGTTCTAAAATCCCACATTCCAATTTACCATGATAAAATTGATTGATTGCGCCCATAATCATTGGGTGCATTCGATATTGAGTATTCAGCATTTTTTTAATGCTTTTATCTGCGGTTTCAAACTGACTTTTAAATAATGACTCTTCTAAAAATTGCAATTCTTCTCTGGTATTACCCATTGTTTTCGCAACTTCTTCCACAGTGCTAGTATCAAGCATAGGTGGTAATTGCCGATGATCTCCTACCATGACTAATTTTTTACCTTTCAAAGCCGGAATTAGCAATTCTGGAGGAGTGCATTTACTAACTTCATCAATAATCACAACATCAAAAGATTGAAATTCTTCTGAGAAATTATAATTTGCCGCTTGGACGCAAGTAATACCAACAACGTTAGCATTATCTAAATAGATTCCCCTTAAATCTTTACTATCTTGTTCTGAAGGTTTACGAAGTTTTGCAACCCAATCTTGCACAAAGTTTTGATATTTTTGCAGATAATTTTCTTCACTTTTTAGCTGTCGTTTCCATGATTTAAATTTATTTTGAATACTGCATAAAGAGTCTGAATCAAATAAATTATCATTAGATAATTCTGGTTTGAGTTTATCTGGGATTGTTTGCCAAATTGACTGCCACCAATTCCGTTCGCTAATTAAACTAGCTGATAACTGTAATTGTAATTTCTGTTCTAAATCAGCTATTTTTATTTGTAATTCTGCAATTTCTTGTTGATAAATATCAGCTTCTGCTTGCAAATTTATGAACTCCTGATTTAAAGAGTCTTTAATTGTTGCTAAAATAGTAAAAGGTGCTAATGAGGAAATCAGAGTTTCCATTTCATTGACGCGATTTTCCCAAAATTTGACTTGCTGGGAAAACTCCTGCGGTTGTTCCCAAATATTTGCTTGTCTAGTCAGATATTTTTCTGCTATAATCCTTAATGGCGCAGGGATATTTTGCTGTTTATGAAGTAATTGTAAGTTATGAATAACTTCTGCCAGGTTTAAATTAGCAGCTTCTTTGCTTTTTCTTACCTGAGATTTAGCTTCAGATATTTGTTCTGAAGAAATTGCATTTTGCGGAAGTTCTTGAAATTGCTGGTTTAAAATTTGTAATTGTTGTTCAGCTTCAGTTTTAACTCTTAAAACACATTGACGGGCATGAACTAAGATAATATCTAGTAATTCTTGGGTAATGCGGGTAAGAGTAGCTTCAACATTGTTCCATTCAAAGGAATTACTGTATGTTTTTTCCAATCTAATTAAAAAGACTTGAGTATTTTCAACTAGCAATTTTCGCTGTTTAGGATTGAGGAGTTGATAATTTTGGAGTTTTTGATAGGTTGTTTGCCATTGAATTTGATCCGGTTTTGATAATACTATCGGAATTTGACTAAAACTTTGCTGTAAAAAATAACTAAAATCATGTTTTTTACCTTTCCTATCTATAAAATTACCTTCTATTTCATAAGCTATGGCTTTTGTTAATACTCCCCAATCTGGTAAACTGATTTGATAGTTTTTAGGAACAATAGTTAATTTTAATGTCTTAGCAAACATCAATAAACCTAATGGTAAATCTACCATGTTTTCTGTTAAAACTAAATTAGATTGTTGACATTCTTTTAAGACTTGATACAAGTTGTTGTTAGCTGTAGACTTCCATTCGACAACAGCTTCAATAATATAATCAATTTCCCGTTTGCGATTTTCCCAAATTTGGATTGTTGGCTGTAAATCGTTTTGGTTATTAAATTTTTGATAATCTGTTTCTAATTTCTCCAAGGATAAAGAATGCTGTTGGAAAATATAAACTAATTTTGCTACTTCGGAAATAGCTAAACCTACATCATTGGCATTTTTTAATCCTGGTTTAAATCCAGAAAGATGTGTTGTGATATTTTCCTGTAACCAAACTGCTAACCCAAATGCGCCAAAACCTGGACGGACAAAACCAAGTTCTTCAATAAATTTGATAGCTTGACGCACATTTTCTCGAAAATCTTCTACTTGTTGGTTATTTTCTGTATAAGGTTTAATTTGTGGTAAAAAATTGTTAATTTCTGAAGATTCCCAGTCTATATTTGTGGAATTTTTGAGAATGTTTTCTAAACCAGTAATTAAATATTCAATTTCTTTTTTCTTGACTAAAGTTTGATGATATTCAAGCTGTTGATTTTGATAAGCTGCTTCTAAATTTTGTTTTTCGGTTTTGAGTTCATTCTGTTGCTGATTTATTTCTGCTTCTGCCAGAAAATAGTCTGTGAATCGTGGTAATAACAGTAATAATTGATTGAGAATTCTGATATTTTCGTGACGTTGACTGAGATTATGTTCACAGTCAGTGGCGGTATTTTGTAGCCATGTACCAATTACTTGATCTTCTAAAAATGGCTGTCCTTCTTCACCAACTTTTTCGGCTCGTCCCTTCCTAATAGCGCGAATAACGGGATTATGTACTAAGCGACTGAGGGCGTTATCAACGGCTAAATTGGCTTGAGAGGTAATTAATGTCCGTCCTCCACGCAAAGCTACCTGATAGCAAATTTCCGCAATTACGGTAGTTTTTCCTGTACCTGGTGGTCCCTGAATTAGCACTAAGTCCTCTGCGGACAGGACTTTTTCAACTGCGGCTTTTTGTCCAGCATTTGCGGAGGATAATAATAAGTCTTTTGAGTTAAGTTTAATCCTTTTGATAATCGGTCTGGCTTGGGAAGCGTCGAATAAAAAGTTACCTAAATAGGGATTTTGAGTGCGTCCTTGTCTTAATTGTTCTAGAGCTTTTTCTTTACGTTCGATTTGTTTGATGTCTCCAGCAGCATCAAAAAATAAGTAGCCTTTATTGGGAAGTTGATAATTACCTTTGGCTATATATTCGATTAGTTCTCGTTCTAGGCGAATATGAATAAGATTATGTTTTTGATCAATTTTTTCAATAGTTCCTAATTGACGACTGTGGCGACGATTTTTATCTGTCGGTACGGAATCGAGAAAGTTGACTTCCTGATTTTTGGCTTTTTTGACCCGTTCCCAGAAATTCTCCACACCTAAAATATTCTCTTCAGAACCGTTAAGCGTAGCTGAATTAACTTTAATTTCTAACGCGATTTGTCGAGAATTTGAGCTATTGTTAGCAATCAGAAAAGATACACAAAATTGGCGTGATTTAGCAATACGTTCTTCTACTTTTAAAAAGGCTTTCCAGGCTTTAAGTTGATCTTCTGTGGGGACATGATTTCCGCAAATTGGCATATTTTTTATTTTTGCCAATAATGGTTTGGGAATATCCAAATGATGTTGATGATTTGGGCTTAGTCGCAACCAATAGGGTAAGGCATAGCCATCAATATTTCCTCGCAATTCATGTAGTAAATAAGCTGATAAAATTTTAAATCCGCCATGTCCATCTTGACGAATAGCAGCTTTAAATGCTAGGGTCTTTCCTAGCTTTTTTAATTTTTTTGGGAGTTGAAAGTTATCTTGGTCTGTGGCTATAGTTAGTTCCCAAATCTCTTCTCCTGATTCTTTTCCTGTTCCTTGACGACGAATATAAAATAAACCTGGTTGTTTACCAACTAAATCAAATAATAATTCATTGGCACGTTCTCGTCGTTCTCGAAAGTCAGGATATAATTGTAGGGATGATTGACCTTCAAAATGGCGAACTAAATTATCAACTGCTGAACCTATGAATGTATAACCACAATCTTCTATCTTCGTTTTATTATTCATAGTTTTTGTAATAAATAAGGAATCAGATCCCCGACTTCTCTAAGAAGTCGGGGATCTTTATCTTGTGTTGATATTAAGAAGCTAGTGCTACTTCTACCACTTCCTGTAATTCACCTTTGTTGTACATTTCAATCAAAATATCAGAACCGCCAATGAATTTACCAGCAACGTATACTTGGGGAATTGTTGGCCAGTTGGAATATTCTTTGATGCCTTGACGAATTTCAGAATCTGCAAGTACGTCAATGGTTTCAAAGGGAACTCCCAAGGTATTGAGAATTTGGACAACGTTATTAGAGAAACCACATTGGGGCATTAATTTATTGCCCTTCATGAAAACCATAATTTTGTTTTCTTCTACCAAAGTATCAATTCTTTCTTTAAGTTCTGGGGTCATGATTAGTTATTTCCTTATGTTACTGAAATTCAAGAGTTGATCCGATTTTAGATTTTGTTTTCTGAATCCAAAATCCCAAATCTAAAATTAGTTTGTTGTTTGTCAAGCTTAGGGAGTGGAGGTTTTAAGTGCTAAAGCATGAATCGCTTCTGTGGACATGGCTTCTTGCAATGCGCTATAAACTAGTTGGTGTTGTTGCACTAGTCCCTTACCTGCAAACTGCGATGAAACTACTGTTACTTGATAGTGATCACCACCACCTGTCAAGTCTTGTACTTGCACTTGGGCATCTGGCATTTCTGCCTTGATCATTGCCTCTACCTGTTGCGGACTTATCATAAAAATACCCGGTAAGTGGGAAACTCAGACACTTCAGTGCTGAGAGGGAAACGACTCGTGCGGTTTTAACCGCCTTGAATATTTTTTCATTACCGCCTTGGAGTTGGTAAATTCGGTGTACTTTTGTAATGTACTTTCAACGGGACAATTACCGATTCAAAATTCCCAACTCTGTACGCATAATGTGTTGCTCCGAAGAGCCTCCCATTTCTGGGGTAATGTTAGCTTCGTCAATGTTTTAAGAGCTTTTTAGACTTGCAACACTGTTTCAGTGACTTTAAAACTGTTTAATTGCAAATGACAGAGCAGGGAACTAGCTACGCATTCCGGGGTGTCGTGACTCAAAAAACGTAGTCAGTGAAGACTTAGACTGGTCAGTACAGCTTGCAATTTCTTACAAGCTCAGTCCCTTTAGGGCTGAGTTACTGACCGCCATTCCTGAAAAACTTACTTCTCTATTATTAACAGATATGTAGGGGTTGGCTGTTGCCTGTTAGCATTTGCCGATTATTTTTTACCTTGACGCGGAAAGGGGACATCTACAAAACCTAGTTCAAATAATTGTTGGTATGCTTTTGTGCCTAGTTCTCTGGTGGGGTTTTGACTTTTGATGATTTGCACTAGTAAAGGTATGGCTAATTCTGGCTGATTTTGCGCTCGATGTACTAGGGCTAATTGATAGGTGGCTTCATCTCGCTTTTGAGCAGTTGTTAAAGCATTTTTGCGGTAGGCATCGGCGGCACGAATGTCAATACCGGCAAAACTAGAGTTGAGGTCTTGGTAAAAGCTTGATAATTGATTATAAACTTGGCGGGCTTCTTGGAGTTTTTTGGCTGCTAGGGCGTAGTTTTGACTAGAAACCGCTTCGGTTGATTCTTTCATCAAGCGATCGCCCCCCTCTATACTTAAAAGATTATTGCTTGTTCCTGTAGGAGTAAGAGTATTAGGTTTATCTGTATCAATCGGTTTTGGTTTGGCTTGACTAATAGGATTGGATACCTTTTTCCCTTCAGCATAGGTAGGTGATAGCAGTCCCAAAGATACTATGAGTGATAAAGATGTTAAGCGAATTAAGGTAGCAGCATTCATGAGTTTAATTAGGGCAACAATTCTATAGAAAAAGTTGGGAAACCTTGTGTATCTTAACTCTCTTTGTCCTAGAGATAAAGTCAGTTACTTGATAACTAAGTAGTGAGAGAGAATTAATTACACAATGTCATTGCGTTAGCGCAGCGTGGCGTTAGCCATATGGAACGAAGTGAAATGAAGCAATCGCCAGGGTTGTGATTGCTTCCCTTCGCTCGCAATGACTGTAAATATTTTTGTCCAATTACTTATTCCAAAAGCTGAAGAAAAAATCCGTTCTATAAAACTTACCCAAAATTACCAAAGTCTAGACACATCTGGACAGCGATAATCTTAGAGACTTCCAAGAAATAAATTATCCTAAGAAACGAACCACAGAGGCACAGAGTACACAGAGAGAGAATTTCTGCATCAGTTTTGGGACATTTTTTTATTTGGAAGTCTCTTAGTGTTTATTTCCTGCTTCATCGCGGTCTTAGAATGACTTCCAAGAGGTTTTGCCCGCTCCACAGACAATCTCGGTAGAACTTACCGTTTCTGACCGTAGTTCCTAAAAAGAACCCCCAACTACCGCTAGTAGTCTGTCAACCCAAAAATGACGGGTGAAGGCAAGTAGGGGGCAAGGGAGGTAGGGGAGGTGGGGGAGGTGGGGGAGGTGGGGGAGGGAAGAACAGAAGTTTTTTCCGATCATTACCCGTCAAAATAAATTTGACAGACTACTAGAGGATATATTCTCCATACTTTTTGTTAGTCGTCAATTACCTATTTTAAAGTTCCCAAAACAGGTGTTAACTCAGTCGCTGGAATCTGCGGATTTAAGAATCCACTCGCATAAATATGAGGATTGGTTTGGGAAATAATCGTATAAGATTGACGAACATGAGCATTGACAGCTACAGTTTTTGCATCATACATTTGCATAGCCGCCTTGGGGTAGAAACCAATACCAATAATCAACACCAGAAAACAGGCAGCAATAAACACTTCACGGGGTCTGGCATCACTATATACAGTTTCCGTTGGTAAAAGGCAATCTGTACCAAAACAAGCCGTTCCTTCATCTTCCTGATTTTCTAAATCAGCATTGTTAATATCGCAAATCAGGGCTGCACTAGAACCATAAAATACTTCACGCAGCATAGAAAGTAGATAAATAGGTGTGAGGATAACTCCCACAGCCGCTAGGAAAACTGTGACGGTGCAGAATGTAGAGGTGTAAACATCACTAGTTGCTATTCCCACGAAAACCGAAAGTTCACCAACAAAGCCACTCATTCCCGGTAAAGCCAAAGATGCCATAGCCCCCATTGTAAACAGGGCAAACACTTTTGGCATGGCTTGACCAATACCGCCCATTTCTGCCATCATCATCGTGTGGGAGCGATCGTAAGTTACACCAGCCAAGAAGAATAACACGGAAGCAATTAAACCATGTGATATCATCTGCAACATTGCACCGTTGATACCCAAATCGGTGAAAGAAGCAATTCCTATTAATACAAAACCCATATGGGAAATTGACGAATAAGCCAAACGCCGTTTCATATTCCTTTGGGCGAAGGAATTTAAAGCACCATAGATAATGTTGACAACACCGAGAATAGCCAGAACCGGCGCAAAGTAAACGTGAGCATCGGCAAGTAAGTCAAGATTCAGGCGAATTAGTCCATAACCGCCCATTTTCAACAGCACACCCGCCAAAATCATGGATACTGGAGAAGATGCTTCACCGTGAGCATCCGGTAGCCAAGTATGCAAGGGGAAAATCGCCAATTTTACGCCAAAGGCAATTAACAAACCCGCATATAGTAGGAGTTGCAGAGTGAGAGGATATTCTTTCTGTGCGAGTTCTGCAATATCAAAAGTGACATTTCCGCCGCCATATAGCCCCATTGCTAGGGCTGCTACCAAGATAAATATAGAAGCTGCTGCGGTATAAAGTAAAAATTTTGTAGCTGCGTAGCGTCGTCGTTGTCCACCCCAAATACAAACTAGTAAATATACGGGGATTAGTTCGACTTCCCACATAATGAAAAATAACAGCAAGTCTTGGGCGACAAATACCCCAACCTGTGCAGAATACAACACAAGCATGAGAAAATAGAAAAGCTTTGGTCTGCGGTCAACTTGCCAAGCTGAAAACATCGCCAGTGTGGTAACAAAGCCCGCTAAAAGTACCAACGGGGCGGAAATACCATCCACAGAAACAGCCCAGTTTAAGCCCAATTGGGGCATCCAGACATAATTTTCTACCAGTTGAAAATTCGCATTACTGGCATCGTAATGTTGCCAAAAGGCACAACACATTAAAATAAAGTCGGCAATACCTACGCCCAGTGCATACCATCTGACGAGTTTGCCATCTTTATCTGGCAATACAGGGATGAGAAAAGATGCTACAAGTGGAAATAGGACAATCGCGGTAAGCCAAGGAAATTGAGCCGCTATCATGTCAATAGGAAAAAATACTTATTGGTTAATGATGTTATTGTACTAAACTTTTTAACAATTTCTTTATAAGTTTTTACCTCAGTTTAGCATAGGAGAATATATACCTAAATAAATCTTATGCTTAGGATTGAGTAGATTGAAACGTTTTTCTTTGTCTCCCCGATGATTTAAAATAAGGTGTTAGACGTACTGTTAAATCAATGACTGAAATTCAATTGGCTAAAACAGGTCTTTATAATCGAGATCAGTACCTCTGGTTAGAGGAGACAATCCTAAAACTCAAGGCGCGAGATTTTCACGGTTTGGATGTGGAACATTTAATTGAGGAGATGGAAATCTTGGCGAGTAGGGATAGGGCTGAGGTTGAAAGCCGCCTAATTGTACTATGGGTGCATTTATTAAAACGGATTTATGTTAATAGTGAATATGATAATCGTGGATGGGAAGTGACAATTCGAGAACAACGTCGTCAGTTAAGAATTCTTCTCAAACAATCCCCTAGTTTGAAGCGATATTTTACAGCAGTATTAGATCAAGCTTGGGAAGAGGCGCTGATGGAAGTTAGGGAAGATTATCCTAGTTTTCAATTTCCTGATGTGTGGGATTTTAGTCTGAATGTTGATGCGCTTTTGAGTGAGAAGTTTTGGAATTTTGTTGAGTAGAAAAGTGATTTTTTTGCACGCAGAGGCGCAGAGTCGCAGAGAGTTTTAACTTGTCAAGATAATTGTTCCTCAAGATAAGCTAAGGCTTTAGCTCGATTTAGTAATGGTGTATTCATAGATTCATTCATAGCTTTGTTCATACAATAGTCTTCTACTGCTTCAGCAAGTTCATCCAAAGAAGCATTTTCTGTAGGTAGTAATTGTCTCCAGATGTCAATAGGAATTACAACTGCAATCGTATTTCCTTCTGTGTTGGTAAGATATTCAAGATTTAGCATTTGTTACTCCAAAATTCATTCTACAAGGTTCAAAAAAGTTGTAGATTGGGTTTCACTTCTTTCTACCCAACCTTGTATCTTAGAGGTATGTTAGAAGAAGTGGTAGACCGTCCCAACCTGGGTCAGAAAAGAC
>NZ_JAAVWA010000033.1:0-60637 GCF_017355725.1 Anabaena sp. 54 | reverse complement strand
CCACCCCCCCCCACTCCCCCCACCCCCCCCCCCCCCCCTCCCCCCCTCCCCCCCCCCCCCCCCCCCCCCCCCCCCCCCCCCCTCCCCCCCTCCCCCCCCTCCCCCCCCCCTCCCCCACTCCCCCACTCCCCTACTCCCCTACTCCCCCACTCCCCCCCTCCCCCACTCCCCACTCCCCCACTCCCCCACTCCCTATTTATTTGACTTTAAACTTACTAGCAGTCGCTAATAAATCCTGTGCCATTCCAGTTAAGCTTTGAAAAACATGGGCAATTTCTTGAGATTCCCCAAAGGTTTTGTTAGCGATTTCTGCCACATCATTCATGGATTTAGTAACTGTACCAGATTGCTGCATTTGTACTTGGGTGGCT
This sequence comes from Anabaena sp. 54, assembly GCF_017355725.1. Classification (NCBI taxonomy): domain Bacteria; kingdom Bacillati; phylum Cyanobacteriota; class Cyanophyceae; order Nostocales; family Nostocaceae; genus Anabaena; species Anabaena sp. 54. Next base: position 60,266 of record NZ_JAAVWA010000033.1, on the reverse strand, counting down.
TCAGTAATGCGTTCAATTAATTGACTAATTTCCGCAGTTGCAGACACAATGGCATTAAGATTTTGACGAGTTTCATTAACTAAGTTTGTTCCTTCGACAACTTGCTGAATCCCTGTTTCCATTGCTACGGCAACTTCCCCAGTTTCCGCTTGAATCTCCTGAACTAATTTTTCAATTTCGATAGTTGCGGCTGCTGACTGACGAGATAAAGAACGGACTTCATCAGCTACTACTGCAAAGCCTTTCCCATATTCACCGGCTCTAGTGGCTTCAATAGCTGCATTCAGAGCTAGAACGTTAGTTTGAGTGGCAAAGCTACTAATCAGATTTACAACTTTGGAGATTTTTTGAGATGATTCACTCAGACGTTTAATCTTTTTGCTGGTTTGAGCTACGGTTTCTCGAATGGCTTGAATAGCATTAACTGTTTCATTCATCGCGGTATCGCCAGAATCTACAGTTTTGTTGGCTTGTTGGACGGCTATCTGTACTAATTGGGCATTATTTACTACCGCTTGTGTAGAATTTACCATCTGTTGCAGATCACTTAAAGCCTTAGTGATTTCCCCAGATTGTTGTTCGGCTAAATGAGTCAATCCCACCAGTGAGGTACTGCTATTACTGGAGGTTTGGGCTACCTGTTGAGAAGCTGTTTGTACTTGAATAACGATCTGCTGTAGTGCTTGCACAGTCCCGTTATAAGCATCAGCAATTGTTCCTATTTCATCCTCAGTAATGGGGGCGCGGACTGTCAAATCCCCTTTGAGGGCTGGTTTCAGGGCAATTAGCAGTTGAATGGAACGCTGTTGGAGTAGTTCTTTGGCTGCTTTTTCTCTTGTTGCTGCTTCTGATAGTTTGGTTGATTGGGTTTGTAGCTGTTGTAAGAATTCTGTTTGTTGCAAAGCTAGTCCTAATTGATCACCAATCCGCGCTAACAAATTGGTTTCAGGCTCTTCCCAATGGCGGGTACTAGAGTTTTGATAAACTGCCAGTAGTCCCCAGAGTTTTTCGCCAAATAGGATGGGGACAATTGCATAGGCTTTGGCTTCAAATCCTTCCAGGAGTTCAATGTAACAAGTATCAAAGCTGGCTTGATAAATGTCGTTGACTATTAATTTGCGACCTTTTTTATAATCACCACCGTTCATGGCTTGCAAACAAGGGTCATTAAAGGCGGTTTTTAGTTCGGATGTAACTAGTTTGATCCAACCTGGAGCTACTGATTCGGCGACAAAATGACCACCCCAGTCTGAGGTGAATTTATAGACTGCGACGCGATCGCATTTAAATAGTTGGCGGATATCTTGGGTGGTAGATTTGAAAATTTCTTCGATCCCGGAAGTTAAGGACTGACGAATTTGGTTAACAATCTTGGAGAAGGTTTTTTCCTGTTCAACTATCTGGGCAATTTTAGCAGATTGTTGTCGTAATCTATCTAGATAATCAACTTGGGATTTAGCTAGGCTAAATTGCAATCCTATTTGAGTTAAAAAGTTGGCTTCTGAAGTTTGCCATTCACGGGTTGCAGAATTCTGATAGGCTGCTAATAAGCCCCATAATTTTTCTTCAAAAAAGATGGGGACGATGATGTAGGCTTTAACTTCAATCTGCTCTAAAATCTCGATATGACATTGAGCATAACCAACTTGATAGATATCATTAACTACAGAGATTTCACCTTTGGCGTATCTACCACCTTGGGTTTCTTGGAGGTGGCTATCTTCCCAAACCATTTGGAAGTCTGGTGTTACTACTTTTTTCCAACCCATACCTACTGATTCGGCGATAAATTTACCACTCCAATCAGGGAGAAATTGATAGACTCCCACGCGATCGCATTGCAGAGCCTGACGAACTTCCTGGGTAGTTGTTTTGAATATTTCTTCTACATCTAAGGATTGACGAATGCGGTTAACAATTTTATTGATGGCTTTTTCTTGTTCAGCCCGTTGTGCTAGTTCTTCTGACTTAGATTCTAGGGTTTGTAGATAATCTATCTGAGTTTTAGCTAGGCTAAATTGTAAACTTACCTGAGATAAAAAGTTAACTTCTGAAGATTGCCATTCATGAGGTGCTGAATTTTGATAAGCTGCTAATAAACCCCATAATTTATCGCCAAAGAAAATTGGGACATTGATATAAGCTTTAGCTTCAAACTGCTCTAATAATTCTAGATAACAAGGGGTAATATTGGCTTGATAGATATCATTTACCGCTATGGCTTCCCCTTTAGCAAACCGCCCGCCCTTGGTTTCTTGCAGATAAGTATCTTCAATGATATCTGTCAGGTCTGTACTAACTAATTTACCCCAACCATTGCTCACTGATTCTGCAACAAACTTACCGCTAAAATCTGGATAAAATTGATAAACTGCAACCCGATCACATCGCAAAACCTGACGTAGTTCCTGAGTAGCAATTTTAAAGATTTCTCCCATATCCAAAGATTGCCGGATGCGGTTAATAATCTTAGTTAAAGCCTTTTCCTGTTTGGTAATCTGAGTTAATTGTTCAGTTTGTTTTTGTACTTTTCCTAGATATTCTCCTTGGGAAACAGCTACACCAAATTGTGAACCAATCTGATTTAAAAAGCTGACTTCCCAATCTTGCCATTCCCGCGCTCCAGTATTTTGATAAGCTGCTAATAAACCCCACAATTTTTCCCCAGAAAAGATGGGAGAAATTATATAAGCTTTGGCTTCAAACTGTTCTAAAACATCAATGTGACATTGGGCTAAACCTATTTTATAGGTGTCATTAACGACAAAGGTTTCTCCATTGGCATATCTACCACCTTTTGTCTCTTGAAGGTGGGTATCTTCCCAAACCATTTTATAATCGGGGGTGACAACTTTCACCCAATTATTTCCCACAGATTCGGAGACAAATTGACCACTCCAATCATCACTAAAACGATACACCCCAACGCGATCGCATTTCAATAGTTGGCGGACTTCTTGAGTAGTTGTTTGAAAGATTTTTTCGACATCTGGCTGTTGTAAAATCTTGGTAATAACTTTCGCTGCTGACTGTTTAGCTAGGGAAGATTGTTTTAGTTCTTTTTGTAATTTAAATCCTTGAACTCTATAAGTGATTTCTGTGGTAATTTGTGATAAAAGTGTGGTTTCTGTTTCTTGCCATTGTCGAGGTATGCCACAGCTATGAACTACCAATAAACCCCACACTTTACTATCAATAAAAATAGGTAAGCTCAAACTAGCTCTAACTTGAAATTTTTCGAGTAGCTGCTTTTGGTAGGGGGTAACTTGAATTTTACTAATATCGTCAATAATTACAGGTTCTAAATAATCTGCACTGGTATAAACACCAAACACGATAGCCGCCAGAGTTTCATTAATCGCAGGTGTCCAACCAGTGCTTCTTGATTCAGCTAAAACAGTTCCAGTATCATCTGTGTTAAACTTATAAACTAAGACGCGATCGCATACTAACTTAGCTTTAATTTCTGCTACTGTTACAAATAATAACTTCTCCAAATCCCCAACTAGGCGCATTTTAGTAGTTATCTCTTGAAATCGCTGTCTCCAGATTTTAAATTCCTGGGCAATTAAACTTTTACTAGATGAATCATAATTAGATCCATTGCCATTATCTTTTTTCTTTTCTTCATTTTCTGATGTACTAAAAATGTTTCCAGCATCTTCATTTTGGTTTTGATATAAAGTTGTCATGCTATTAACCTCAATAATTGTAGTAAAGTGTAGGGAATAGAGAATAGAGAATAGAGAATAGAGAATAGAGAATAGAGAATAGAGAATAGAGAATAGAGAATAGAGAATAGAGAATAGAGAATAGAGAATAGAGAATAGAGAATAAAAATTATGATTACTAAACTTCTTATTCTTTATTGACTCCTGACTCCTTATTTAACTATGTGTTGTCCAGATAGAAGTTTGCAGCATTGCTGAAGCATCCAAATTAAAAATCATTTGTTCAGAATCATTAATGAAATATCCCTGCAAAAAAGGTATCATTTCTGGATAGAAAACCTCCCCAGATGGTTGTTTCATTTGCTGGGTATCCAACCAATCAATATCTATGAGTTGACGGATTAATATTCCCAAATACTTACCTTCATGTTCTACCACTAATGCCATCATTTTGGACAAAACATTTGACCCTTGTAAAAGTGGTGGATAACCTAGCATTTCCTCCAAGTCAACCAACCACAACATTTCCCCCCGCCAATTATAAATTCCGACAACACAATTAGGCATTTGGGGAACACCACATATTTCTGTTAGTGGTATTTGTACAACTTCTGTAATTTGCTCCAGGGGAATTACTGCTGTATCTCTGACTCCTAAAGAAAAGCTCAAAAATTTTTGTTTGGTTTCCAAAATTAGTGTCCCCTACCCTCAATAATTCTTTTTAGCCCCTGAAAATGCAGATTGCTTTACCGAAAGGGTACAGACTTCTTCAAATTTTAAATCTAAAACCTAAAATCTAAAATTCGGTGACTAACCCACAATTCATCATTTAATCAATCTTTTTAAAGTCAGCACTAATTCTTCCTTATCTACTGGTTTAGCTAAATAAGCATCAGCACCTAACATATTCCCCCACATTTTATCTACATCACTGCTTTTAGTAGAGCAAAAAACTACAGGAATATTACTAGTTTCGGTATTATCTTTTAACTCCCGACAAATTTCATAGCCGCTTTTATCCGGCAAAATTACATCCAAAACTATTACATCCGGTTTATTCCTACCTATTTTAGATTGTGCTTCTGCACTATTTGTAGCGCAAACCACAAAATAACCAGCTTGCTGTAAGTATTTACTGATAACTTCCATATCAGTTAAGCCATCTTCTACTACTAAAACGGTACTCATAACAATTACCTATTGAATTCTTTTAAAAAGATTTAATGCTGGTGGCAACCAACAAAACAATCAACAGTTAGCATTGTTAATCTTAACACTATTTTATTATTACTATCTCAGTAAAAATCATGAACTTTTTTCAAGATATCTCAATCCAAGAGTCGGTAAATACTGATTCTTATGTATATTACCTGTTTTTATCACTAATTGAGGTCAAAAATTTTTCTTACTGGTAGCTTCTAAATTAGTATCATGATTATTGTTTGATAAATTGGGGACGCGTAAATATTTACGAACTACATTCATAACCCGATCTGCTACGATTGGTTTAGAAATAAAGTCTGTAGAGCCGACAACTTTCGCCCGAACTCTATCTATTAAACCATCATTACCAGTTAATATGATTACTGGTGTCTCCGCAAAAGCGGAAATTCTGCGTAATTGTGTACATACTTCATAGCCACTGGCTATGGGCATAATCAAATCTAAGAAAATTAAATCTGGCTTTTGTTGGATGATAATAGGTAAAGCTTGGATAGCGTCTTGGATTTTAATAAATCTCAGTCCATGACGGGTCATAATTCCTTCTAAGATGTTACACACCTGGGGACTGTCATCTACACAAACTATTAATGGAGGAGCTTGATTTTTGGGGTTTCTACTAGTGGAACTACTAGATTCGACTGTTAAGGGTAAATCAGGTACTGATACTAACTCAATAATGCCTTTAAGAATATAGGGAAGTAGGGAACGTGCTACAGGCATGACATCTTGTTTCATTCTGATGCTTAACTCCCGTAATGTGGATTGACCATTAATTAAACTCACAAAATTTTTATATACAGATGGATTTACCATTTGCTGTAGTTGTTCTGGTCGGCGTAAAACTGGCGCTAAATTAGGAGAAATATTTGTTAGTCCAGCTTGTGACCAAATTGACCACGCATCTTGCATTTGTTTAATGGACATATCTGCATTTGTGAAGCTCATAGGCATTTCTAATATGATTTTCTGGCTGTAATTGCAGGTGACAGCCGCAAAACCTAGTTCCTGAGCTAGATCAAAAAATAATTCAGCTACAGTGTTTTCCACAATGGCATGAATTTTTTCTCTTTGAATTTTCTGTCTTTTATGTAGCATCTCTATGAGATTATAATCCCAATGGTCAATAGCTATATCTTCATAACGACAGCGAATTTTAGTGATATCAATATCAGGACAATGTTGAGCCATGTTTCTGCGCCAACGTCTGAAGGGATGATCACTACCTATAGCCCATACTATTCTACCTAAACGGTAGTAGAAAGTCCATTCTCGTCCTTTAGAACTTTTGATATTTAGTTGTCCGTTATATTGGACTTGAGTACACTTTTTAAATTCGTTGAATAGGTTTTGCGCTTCTGTTACTTCTGGTTTGGTCATCATACTTTCCCTGAAAATTTATTGATTTAGTATTTATAAAAATCCATGTTTGGCTTGTTTGACAAGCATTTGACAATTTAATTGGGAGGATTAATACCTATGCCGACTTTCTAAATATAGATATGCAAACCAATAAAATCTTTACGATATTATTAATAGGGCTTCAGACGTTTGGCGAGGGTATTGGAGGATTACACACAAATGTAATTTAGTTATTGTTATGTAACAGTACTCGATATTTAGAATAGTAAGTAATTGGACAAAAATATTTACAGTCATTGCGAGCGAAGGGAAGCAATCACAACCCTTGGAATTGCTTCATTTCACTTCGTTCCATATGGCTAACGCCACGCAACGCTTACGCAATGACATTGTGTAATTAATTCTGTCTCACTACTTAGTAAATATTAAAAAGTCTCAGATTAATTTAGCGGTATGCAATTAACCATCTGTTTTATTTACTCAATAATCCTGTAATATTATACTCATTTTGTCTATGATACTATATCAGTAATAACGCTTATTTTTAGGGTACAAGAAACCGTAAGTAATTATCAATTACCCATTTTTAATTCTGTTTTGTGATGTTGGTAAATTTAGTAGTTAAGTATTCTGATTGTAGCTGTTTACAGCTAGTCGAAGATTACCGTGATGGGCTGCTAATAGTTTTTTACCTGCTTCTTGGTCTAAGCTAGTCCAGTGCATTAATAATGCTAATTTCACCCATTTACCGCTATGTTCTAGTAAAAAACCAGCGGCTTCTCGACTTAAACCAGTGAGGTCTTGTAAGATGCGTAAAGCGCGATCGCGTAATTTTTGATTAGTGACAGCGACATCAACCATGCGATTCCCATAGACCTTACCTAGTTTCACCATTACCCCCGTCGAGAGAGTATTCAAAACTAATTTTGTCACTGTTCCTGCTTTCAAGCGAGTAGAGCCAGCTAAAACTTCTGGACCTGTCAACAACCGAATATCAATATCAGCTTCAATACTAACTTGTTCGGCGGGAACACAGGCGATAAAAATAGTCTTAGCTCCCCGTTGACGTGCTGCGTTAATGGCACCGTGAACAAAAGGAGTTGTTCCCCCAGCAGTAATACCGACGACTACATCCAATTGAGTAATTTGTCGTTGAGCGATCGCACTTTCCCCATCTTCAGACCGATCTTCCAAATCCTCAGAACTGCGGACTAATGCTCCCGCACCACCAGCAATAATCCCTTGTACCAATTCTGGGGAAGTGCAGAAAGTCGGTGGACACTCAGCAGCATCCAATACTCCTAATCTCCCACTCGTCCCTGCACCTACATAAAATAAACGTCCACCTTGACTTAGCCTTTCTGCTGTGCAGTCAATGGCTGCTGCTAACTGAACCTTCGCAGCCGCTACTGCTGCTACTGCTTTTTGGTCTTCGCTATTAAATAACTCCACCAATTCCAGGGAGTTAAGTTGGTCTAAATTGAGACTATTGGGATTAACTTGTTCGGTGAGTAAATGCCCTCGTTCCTGAAAATTTGTCATATACTTTGTGTCAGTTGTCAGTTGTTAGTTGTTAGTTGTCAGTTGTCAGTTGTCAGTTGTTAGTTGGTTAGTTAGTTGTTAGTTGTTAGTTGGTTAGTTGTCAGTTGTTAGTTGTCAGTCGTCAGTTTTTATTTACCCATAATGACTAATGACCAATGACTAATGACTAATTATAATAAACCTTCCAGTTTGCGTCGAATACTGTCTAAATCAGAATTAGCAATTTCTGGCGCAGGTGGACTGTAAGATAAAAAGTCTTCATCAGTATCCTCTATTTCTGGTTCAGGTTGCCAATCAGTTTGTTTGACATTCGTTTCTGGTGGCAATACTAATTCGTTATTTTCCGCTACAATTTCCCAGAGATAGCCAGTGCTTTCGCAAAATTCCTTAACATCATCAGCATTCATCATTTTCACTGTCGGGACAGCAAAATCCTGTGCTTCTAACATTAAAGCAAAGCGGGTGGCATCATCCTCTGACTCAAACATGAGGATTTTATTCCCTTCTATCCCTTGAGTATTGCTAATCCGAATGCTGTGAATCCCTTCATTATCAGTGCCAGCATTGAACATTAGTACAAAAACACGCATTGTTTATCCTTTGATCAGTTCTCTAATTTATCTTAAAGTTCAATACTGTATATTCATAAAAATCTCCAATAATTTTTGTGAGATTATTGGAAGTTAGGCATAGACCAAAAGACATAATTTGCAAATTCTACCAAAACCCAAGTTTTCATTTTCGCACTTATCCCGTTATACTCTAAGAGTTAAGAGACTTCCAAATAAAAAAATGTCCCAAAACTGATTCAGAAATTCTCTCTCTGTGTACTCTGTGCCTCTGTGGTTCGTTTCTTAGGATAATTTATTTCTTGGAAGTCTCTAAACGTAAAATTATGTCAATATTCATTTATATTTCTAGTGCTGTGGATAACCTTGAGGCTTGTCCGGTTTCAGTAATTAGTGTTTTGCCAGATATCTGGTAATCAAAGCGTGCAAACCTATGTCTAACTCTCCTAGTCAAAATTCTCGCCCCGGTAATTCTGGGATTAATCGCCTATGGTGGACGATAATTGGTCGTGCTGGCTTAGGTATAGGTGCTTTGTTATTATTAGGAATTATTGGTGGTGTTTGGCGATTAAAGGGTTTTGTTGATCATGATTTAGTACCATTAGCAACCCAAGGTCTTACTAATACTCTCAATCGTCCAGTAAAATTGGGAGCAGTTAAATCCTTTTCCCTGACTGGTGTTCAGTTTGCCGCTTCGGAGATTCCCGCTACACCGACAGATCCAGATCGGGTAAATGTCAAAGCAGTAGATGTAGGATTTGATATTTGGAAGTTAGTTATTAACCGCAATCTTCGATTAGATGTAACTTTAATTAATCCAGATGTTTATGTTGAGCAGGATAGGCAGGGAAGCTGGTTAACGACTACTATCGCTCCACCTACGGAGGCAGGACTGATTAAAACCGATTTAGATAAATTGCGGTTTCGGGATGCAAATTTGGTATTAGTGCCGAAAGTTAGTGAAGGGGCAAAAATTTCTTTACCAGTCCCTGTGGGATTTTCTGGGGTTAATGGCACGGCTCAACTCTTCTTAGATAAAAATCGCCTAATTAAATTAGACTTGGCTGGTAAGGCTGTCAGTGGGGGTGATATTACCATTGTTGGCGATTTAATTCCTGAGAAAACTTTAGTTGGGGATTTTCGACTTAAAGCTCAAAATCTTCTTGCCGCAGATATTACCCGGATTGTAACTTTACCACTGATTTTACAGACTGGTAAGGTTAATGGTGATTTGCGAATTAAGGTGATACCAAAGCAGAAAACCTTACTTTATGGCAATGCGGCTCTAGAAGGGGTGACGGTGCAAATTCCCAATCTGCCCCAATTGCTCAATAATAGTCAGGGAAATCTCAGTTTTGATGGACTGTTAATTAAATTAGATCATATAGTTACAAATTATGGAAAGATTCCGTTAACAGCATCGGGTACTATTGATCAGCAAGCAGGGTTTAATTTAAAAGGGCGTGTAAATGCGGTAAGTTTAGCTAATGCCCAAACAACGCTAAAGGTAAAGTTACCATTTCCGGTGAGTGGTATAGCTCAAGCCGATTTACAGATAGTGGGGAGAGTTTCTCAACCTGTATTGTCTGGTAATGTGAGGACGTTAAAAATTGCCCAAATTGATAAAGTTGATTTTGGGCAAGTTAGTAGTAAATTTGAGCTTATTAGTAGTCAATCTCTTCTGAAAATTACAGATATTCAAGGTAAAACTACCTATGGCGGCGAGGTTAAGGGTGGGGGGATAATTAAACTTGGTAAAGTATCGGCGCTGAACTTGCAATTACAAGCGGAAAATGTGCCTGGGGATGCGATCGCTCAAGTATATAATATCAAAACAGGCTTCCCCATTGGCCTGATGACAGCTACCGCGGAATTGAAGGGTGTGGCTACTAATACCCAAACTGTAGTTAAATGGCAAGCTCCTCAAGCCAAATACCCGGCAACAGGGACAAGTATTATTCATAGCGATCGCACAGTTTCCTTTAGTGATATAGTTGCCAAGGTTGGCGGCGGTATAGTTACTGGTAGTGGTAATTATAGTTATGATAGCAAGCGTTGGCAAGCTTTAACTCAAGCTAGTAAAATCCAATTAACATCTTTTGTTGACCAAAAACAGCAGGAAAATATTTCTCTAGCTGGGGCAGAATTTAACGGTAGGTTGCGTTTATCAGGAAATTCCTCGCCATTTCAAATAGAAACAATTATTCCTGAAAATGCCAATGTCAACATTGCAGGTGGCACAGTCAATATTTCCCAAATCCAATTAAATAACCAAAATTTTACCGCTTTGTTGCAAGGAAAAGACTTACGGTTAGCAACAATTGTTAAACAAGCTAACCCAATTTTAAATAATCCCCTATCAGGTAATTTTATGATTACCAGTAACAGGGAAAATTTCAGTCTAAAAACCTTTTCTGGAATCGGTGAAGCCTTTCTATATATTGGTGGAAGGACAATTAAAGCTGCTAATATTCAAGTAGCAGAAGGTCGCTATCAGGCGAAAATTCAAGCTGATAATATACCTTTAACAAAACTCGTAGGGGCGCAGGGCCTGCACCCAGAAATGCAGGGAATGATCACTGGTCAATTGCAAGTAGCGGGTTCGGTGGAATCATTCCAAGCAGAAACTATTCAAGGAGAAGGGAAAGGCTATTTAACATTACCTAGTGGTATAGTTAAAGCTTCCGAGATTCAACTGAATAATGGCCATTATCAAGCCTTGTTAGCTACTTCAGGTTTGCAATTAAAGCCTTTTAATCAGCAGTTAAAAGGACAGTTGGCAGGAAAGTTGCAAGTATCGGGAACTCTAGCTGCTCCCACATTAGCAGATGTAGCTGCTGTTGGTCAGGTGCGGTTGAGTCAAGGTTTATCAGGTATGGATGCACCTATTCAAGCTGATATTGGTTGGAATGGAGAAAAGCTAACTATTGATGGTTATAATAGTGCCAATTTTCAAGCTAATAGTTCAACGGCGCTCGCTATAAAAGGTTATTTATTAGCTAATGCTAAGAAATCGGGTATTCCAGAAATTACTGATGTTAATTTGAATATCCAGGCAAGAAACTATAGTCTGGAAGGATTGCCAGTGCAACTACCTGATCTTGTTGATATTGCTGGCAGATTGGATTTTAGCGGACAGGTGACGGGAAAACCTACCGCTCCAAATATTACAGCTAAGTTAGGGTTACGGAATTTAAAAGTTCAGGAATTGGCTTTTGAGCCATTATTGACTGGTAATTTAAATTCTGTGTCAGGACAGGGGTTGAGTTTAGATGTTGCTGGTGTGAAAGACCGCATAGCAGTTAATTTAGATGGTAATAATCGCCCAAAATCCATTTTAGTTCAGTGGCAACAAGCATTGTTATCAGGTACAGCAACAGGATCTGATTGGGATATAAATGTGACTAATTTTCCTTTAAAAGCTTTGAATATAGCTTTACCAGCAAATACTCCTTTAAGTCCAGGAGGAGTGAGAGGATTATTAACAGGGAATTTGCAAATTAATTCGCAGACATGGGCTACAACGGGAAATATAGCCATTGAAGAACCGGAACTGGGGAGAATTAAAGGCGATCGCTTTGCAACTCAACTGCGATACGATAATAATACCTTCATCCTCAATAACAGCGAACTTCGCAAAGGTGAAAGTAGATATACCTTTACTGCCAACATCAAACCCTGGGCAAAAAAACCGCAACTGCGAGCAAATATCAACATTGACAAAGGCAATATTCAAGACATTCTCACCGCAGCACAAATCTTTGATATTCAAGACTTCCAGCGGGGGTTAAACCCACCTATCTACGGCACGGCTGTGGATTTAACCACCCAATCTCAAGGCTTACCATTAGAGTCTCTATTTAACCAAATACAACGATTATCAGAAATTAATGCCCTACTAAATACCCAAAAACAAAAACGATTAGATACTCAACCTATCCCAGAATTAAGAGACTTAAAGGGGATTTTGAATGGTGACATTTCCATTAATACTGCCACAACGGATGAACCAAGAATAAAATTTAACCTCCAAGGACAAAATTTTACCTGGGGGAACCCAACAGAACCAAGTCGCTTTTATCGGGCAGAAAAAATCATAGCTGAAGGTGGTTTTACAGAAGGAACTTTGCGGTTACAACCTTTACGAATTCAATCGGAAAACAAGTTAATTGCCTTTACAGGTTACGTTAGTGGTAAAACCCAATCAGGTAAATTAACAGTTGAAAACTTTCCCATTCAGCGATTTAATAATTTAGTAAAACTGCCGCTGGGAATTACAGGTAAGCTAAAACTTAATGCAGCCATAGCAGGTAGTATTGCCAATCCTCAAGCTACAGGAGAATTAAACATTACAGAAGGAACAATTGATAAAAAACCAGTGGAATCAGCTAATGCTAGTTTCAGTTATGCTAATGGACGTTTAAACTTTGGTAGTCAGGTACTAGGAGTGGGGTCTGAACCTGCAAATATTGATGGTAGTATTCCCTATACTTTACCCTTTGCTTCTGAAAAATCGGACAGTGACAACGTTACTTTAAATGTCAATATCAAAAATGAAGGGTTGACACTTTTAAATCTCTTTACTAATGAGATAGCTTTTGAAAAGGGACAAGGAGAATTAGATTTAAAAGTTCGAGGAACTAGAAAACAACCTTTCGTGAAAGGAACTGCTTCTCTTGATAATGCTACCTTTAGCGCCCAAGCCTTACCAGGAAAGTTAACTAATGTGAATGGTAAAGCAATTTTTGATTTAACTCGTGTGTTTATCAAAAGTCTTGAAGGTAAATTTAGCAATGGTAAAGTGGAAGCTGTGGGAGAATTGCCAATTGCTAATAGTAAAAATGTGCAAATAGATATTCCCTTGATGGTTAATTTAAGACAATTATCTTTAAATCTCAAAGATTTATATCAAGGAGGTGCTAATGGTGATTTAACAATTACTGGTTCTCTTCTCCAACCAATAATTAGCGGTAATATAGAATTATTCAATGGTCAAGTATTGTTAGCAGAATCTAAAGATGAAAATTCATCATCTGCAAAAATTAATGACCTTAATAAACTAGATACAGCGGGTAAAATTACTAAGTTAAATGATTTAAAATTAAGATTAGGAAAAAATATCCAAATTTCTAAACCACCAGTGTTCAAGTTCCAAGCTTCTGGAGATCTAACTGTGAATGGTTCTTTAGCTGAACCCATACCAGATGGACCTATTAAGTTAACCAAAGGTACAGTAAACTTATTTACTACCCAGTTAAATTTAGCAAAAGGTTATCCACAAACTGCTACTTTTAGTCCTCGTCAACCCCGTGACCCTGATTTGAATATTCGCCTATTTGCGAAGGTTTTAGACATAACTCAAAATAGTGATTTAAGTAGACAAGGTTCTCTAGGTTTAGCAGGGTTAGAAACTGTGCGAGTAGAAGCTAGTATTAATGGTTTAGCTAGTCAAATTAATGATAATTTGCAATTAAAAAGTAATCCTTCCCGTTCAGAAACACAAATTGTCACCTTGCTAGGAGGCGGATTTGTTGACAATCAAGGACGTGGTGATAGTACCCTGGGTTTAATTAATATTGCCGGTTCGGCTGTTTTCAGTAATTTCCAAGGTGCATTTAATGAAATTGGTGATGCTTTTGGTTTAAGTGAATTGCGAATATTTCCCACTATTCTATCTGAAAGACCAGAAGCAGGGAGAAATAACTCATCTTTAGAATTAGCTTTAGAAGCAGGAATTGATATTTCTGCAAAATTCTCTCTTTCTACCATTAAAATCCTCACAGCAAATGATCCCTTACAATGGGGGGTTAATTACCGCATAAATAATCAATTCCGTGTCCGTTCTTCCACTAATTTAACTGATGATAGTCGGGCTGTAATTGAATTTGAAAGAAAATTTTGAGGAATCAAGCGGTAGGGGCGCAGGGCCTGCGCCCATTCAGAAGAATGAAGAATGAAGAATGAAGAATGAAGAATGAAATTTCTCCCCTACTCCCCTACTCCCCCTACTCCCCCTACTTCCCCCACTTCCCCCACTTCCCCCACTTCCCCTACTCCCCCTACTCCCCCTACTCCCCCTACTCCCCCTACTTCCCTACTCCCCCTACTTCCCTACCCCCTGCCCCCTGTTCCCTATAAATAATATCTAACAGTTGTGACAATACGATTTTTCTTAGCTCGTAAAGCATTCTTTAAAAACAAAGTGGTTTGATTATGTAAAACACTATCCCACCAATTACGAGGTACAAAAACTGGGATAATCACAGTTGTAAAAACATCTGGATGAAGTTCTTTAAACTGAGTAACAAAATCCACAATTGGGTCAATTACAGAACGATAGGGAGAGTCAATAATTTCCAAAGGAATATCCGATTGGAGATTTTGCCATTTTTCTTGAAGTTTTTCCCGGTTCGTAGACCCAATATCTACGTGAACAGCCACAATTTCATCAGCAATTGTCCGTGCATAGTCTAAAGCTTCTACTGTGCCTCGGTTCAGTTGTCCGACCACGACTACCGCAGGGTGAGTGATAACCGCTGGTTTGGGAATGGAGATATAACTTCGGGGTGCTAAATCTTCAATACTCAGACGTTGGGCTACATATTGATAATGTTGATGAATGGCTGCAAATAAAGCCACGACTAACGGAATTGCTACTACAACTAACCAAGCACCTAAGATGAACTTTGTAGAAATAATCACGAACAATACAATGAGAGTAGCGAATGCTCCTAACCCATTCATAATTGCGCTTGCACGCCAATTAGTAGTTTGTCCTTGAAACCAGTGACGAACCATGCCAGCTTGGGAAAGGGTAAAAGAAGTAAATACACCCACTGCGTAGAGAGGGATAATGGCGTTAACTTCACCTTTGAAAATAATCGCTAAAATTCCCGCACAACTACTGAGGAGAATAATACCATTGGAGTAGACCAAGCGATCGCCCAATAGGGACAACTGACGGGGTAAAAATCCATCTCGTGCCAGAAAATAACACAGTCTAGGAAAATCCGCGTAACTGGTATTTGCAGCTAACATCAAAACCAACAGGGTAACAATTTGCAGAAAATAGTAAATAGGTCCTGTCCCCAAAATTACTCTTCCCAAGAGGGAAACTACTGTTTGTCCATCTTCGGGAACAATATGATAAATGTTTGCTAGGTAAGTGATACCCACAAACATAAATCCCAAAATCACCCCTAAATACAACAGAGTTAGCCGAGCATTTTTCCATTCTGGGGCTTTAAAAGCTAATACCCCATCAGATATTGCTTCCACCCCCGTCAATGCTGTACATCCCGCCGAAAAAGCCCGTAAGATGAAGAATAAACTTATTCCTTCCGTAGCAGGAAGAGCAGGATATGCTGCCGGAACTTGCCCAGTGCTATATTTAAACAGCCCAATGCCAATTAATAGAAAAATACTCACAATAAAGGCAAAGGTCGGAACCATAAACAACTGTCCTGATTCCTTGACACCTCTAAGATTTGCCAGCATTAATAAGAAAATGAAAATCAAACACAGAAGCACTGTATGAGATTGGAGTGCAGGAATTGCTGATGTTAAAGCCGCTGTACCCGCAGATATACTGACAGTGACAGTCAAAATATAATCAATCATCAGCGAACCACCAGCCACTAGTCCTGGATAAAGACCCAAATTTTCTCTAGCGACAATGTAAGAACCACCGCCATTAGGATAAGCACGAATGGTTTGCCGATAGGAAAGAACAACTATGCCTAAAAGGGCGATAATTGCGATCGCAATGGGTAGAGACAAGCCGAGAGTGCCACTTCCTGCTGTCACTAAAACGAGCAAAATCTCTTCTGTTGCATAAGCCACAGAGGAAAGAGCATCAGAAGAAAGAACCGCCAAAGCTGCCGCGTTGCTCAATCGTTCTTCGCTATGGGCGCTCGTTGGTAAGGATTTACCGAGGAAAAATTGCTTAATTTGAGGGTAGAAGGACATATAAAGTCCGCTTGGAAAATATGTTAACTAGAACTCAGTTGAGAATAAACTCAAACCTGAGTTTACAGAATATAGTAATTTAGGCAGATTTGTAACAAATTAACCATTACATTTTAGCCTAAAATTTTGCTAACAAAAACAAGCCTCTTTAACTACCGCTCGATGCTGGGGAAGGTGCAAAACGCAGGCGGAAACATCTTATAGTGAATTTGCAGGAAAATTATCAGATTTATTTCCCGCAAAAAGAACGGTTTTAGTGAAAAATTTCCCCTATTAACTCTTAAGAGAACTCCACAAAAAGAAATGCCCAATGTCATTCTGTTCGCGCAGCGTGCCAGAGGCATTACGAAACGAAGTGTAGTAATCAGTCGCTATACTGAAAAAATAACCGCATAACTCATCATTTGTTCAATTATTAATTAATATTCATCAATACACCATGACGAGCGAACTGGAGCGATACTACAGAATCTTAGAATTAGAGCCAGGGGCTACACTCGAACAAATAAACCAGGCTTATAAAGATTTAGTGTTTGTTTGGCATCCAGACCGTCTGCCTAAAGACAATCTGCGCTTGCAACACAAAGCCCAGGAAAAGCTGAAATTATTTAATGAAGCTCGTGATAAACTGCGATCTTTACGGGATAACCAGCCCACTCGCGCTTATTCTCCAGCACCTCAAGCCAATAAACCATCATCTACATACTCTTATCCACCACACACAACTTATCAACAACCACAGCCAAATTCAGATTTAAGCGGTAAAGATTTTAGTCGTGCTAATTTGAGTAACCGGGATTTATCAGGCAGAAATTTGAGCTATGCCAATCTAAGTGGGTCTAATCTTAGTGATACCTTTATGCACAAGGTGATTCTCAGAGGTGCGGATTTGTCAGAAGCTAATTTATTTAGAGCTAACTTACTCTTAGCGGATTTAAGAGATGCCAATTTACGCTCGGCTAATTTGATTGGTGCGGATCTTAGCGGTGCTGATTTGCGGGGCGCTGATTTGACAGGAGCGAGAATTCGTTCAGGCGATCGCCTGCTGGTAAAATTGATTGGAGCTAAATTAGCTGGAGCCATCATGCCTGATGGTATAATTCATACCTGAAAACAATCCCAAGAGGCAAGAGGCAAGAGGCAAGGGGCAAGAGGCAAGAGGCAAGGGGCAAGAGACAAGAGGCAAGAGGCAAGAGGCAAGAGGCAAGAGGCAAGAGGCAAGAGGTAAGAGGTAAGAGGTAAGAGGTAATAGGCAAGAGGTAATAGGCAAGAGGCAAGAGTAAAGAAGTTTTCAGGGATTTTACGTTTCTTTACAGAGTTTGGTTTTTTTCCGTTCACCTACTTAGGGAACACCAAAAAATAAATTACCCAATTTTGTGGGATGGGCATCCTGCCCGTCCTTGATGATTAGCGGGCAATTCGTCCCGCACCACAAGAAATTTTTGGGTATTTTTTTAATTGGAAGTCCCTTAGGGCTTGCTGATAGCGCAGCGTGGCGTTAGCCATACTCCTGAATGGGCGCAGGCCCTGCGCCCCTACCTCCTAGCGTGGCGTTAGCCATACTCCTGACCTCACAGACAACTTTTTCAGCAAACCCTACTTAGTTATAGCCATTAAAATTAATAATATAGCCATAATCCATAATATGTGAGAGAATCTACTTCCTGCTCTTTGACTCCCGAAGTCAAGTTTACATACAAAATAGGAATGCTGTATTCACAAAATTTAATGATCAATGTGGCTTCCTTCTCAGGTTATATATTTGAATAGGCAGAAAATTTTAAGTAAAACTAATACTTATTAGTCAAAAACTTCTGGATTCCTGTACTATTGACGATTGACTGGTAATTGTTAAAAATAATTTATTTTAGTTCTATTAATGATCATGAACATTGCAATTATTGGCTGTGGTTATGTAGGTTGTGCAGTTAGCAAATATTGGCAGTCAAACAGTAATTTTATGCTGACCGCAACTACCACTAGCCCAGAACGTATTCCTACTTTAGAAACAGTAGCACAAAGAGTTATTGTCACATCAGGTAATAATCTAGAAAGTTTGAAAGCCGTATTAAAAAATCAAGAAATTGTTTTATTAAGTGTCGGGGCAAAAAATGCAGATTCTTATGAAGAAACTTATGTAGATACTGCGAAAAATCTAGTTTCTCTCTTACCCCAATTTCCTCATATTCACCAAGTCATCTATACAGGTAGTTATTCAATTTATGGAGACAGAAATGGTATCTGGGTAGATGAAGAAAGCCCGCCAGCCCCAGCTAATCGCAATTCTCAACTACTCAGAAAAACAGAAGATATATTATTATCAGCAAACAATGAAAACACCCGCATTTGTATTTTACGGTTAGGTGGTATTTATGGACCGGGTAGAGAACTGGAAAAAATCTTTGGTAGAGCCGCAGGAACAACTCGTCCCGGAAATGGAGAAGATATCACCAATTGGGTTCATCTTGACGATATTGTTAACACCATAGAATTTGCTCGTGAGCATCGCTTACAAGGCATTTATAATCTTGTAGATGATAGTCATCTGACAAATAAAGAATTACTTGATAATGTGATGACAAAAAACAATTTACCTAAAGTTATTTGGGATGCAGATAATAAAAACATCCGCCCCTATAATGCCTGGGTATCCAATCAAAAGCTTAAAGATGCTGGATATCAATTCATTCACCCGCAAATAATTTTTTAGCCCCCATTCCCAATTATCATCATGTCATCAGCTACAATCAACAACGGAACAGCATTGCCAACCCAGTATTATTCTTGGCAAAACTATCGCTGTGCTTACGAAATTCATCAACCTATCAATTCGCCAGCAACAGGCATTCCTTTACTTTTAATTCATCCTATCGGTGTAGGTTTATCACGGCAATTTTGGCAACGATTTTGCCGAGAATGGTATGATAAAAATCACCAAAATTATATCTACAATCCCGACTTATTGGGATGTGGTGAAAGTGATATGCCAGCCTTAGCACATACACCAATTAACTGGGCAAAACAGCTACAATACTTTTTGCAAACTGTAATTAAACAACCCGTTATTATCGTAGTTCAAGGGGCTTTATTGCCAGTTGCCATTGAATTAGTGAAACTAGAAAAAGACCTAATTGCCGGGTTAGTATTATCTGATCCTACCTCTCGTCCAGTTATTACTAAAAATGCCCCCAAATGGCAACAGAACTTACTTTGGAGTATTTTTACATCTCCCATAGGTAATGCCTTTTTTCGCTATGCCCGTACCCGCAAATTTTTACATTCTTTCTCATCTGAAAAATTATTTGCTCTCAGTGAAAACGTTGATGATGAATGGCTAAATACTCTCATGGCAGATGCTAAGAATATGAATGGGCGTTATGCTGTATTTGCTTTTTTAGCCAGATTTTGGCAAAGGGATTATAGTCATGATATTGCTTCAATTCCTCACCGCACATTATTAGTTGTGGGAGAAAAAGCTCGCGGCATTAGTAAAGAAAGTAAACCAGAAACTCCCGATGAAAGATTAGCATATTATTTGAATTGTTTACCTCAAGGTCAGGGAGTCAAAATCATTGGCAAGAATGTTATGCCCTATGAATATACTCAAGCATTTGTTGAGGTAGTATCACCATTTATAGCTTCTATTTCCAGTTCCATTTAAAATTTCATTATTTATGCACAGTAGGAGTTAAGCTGATTAAATCATCAATATTTCGTTTCATAGTCGTGCAAATTGCGTCTAAAGGTAAATCATTTTCGTCATAACCAAAGGGATTTTCAATTTCTAACCCAATGGCTTCAATACCTAACAACGTAAAGCTAACCAAAGCAGAAATTAACCCAGTCCACCAGTCAAGACTCTGGACGATTTGAAATGGCAATAGGAAGCAATACAGCAATAATAATTGTTTGAGGTGAATAGCATAAGCCAGCGGCATTGGTGTTCTTAAAATTCGTTCACAAGAACCTAAATTATCTACCAATATATTTAATAGTTCCTGCATAGATGTCAGTTGATAACTATTAATGCAATTACGGTTATATTGCTGTTGTAAATAATCGCTAACCCAAAAGGCAATCTCTAAAGGCGGATTATTGATAATCTTCAGAGTGATGTATTTAGAATCTGGCATTAATGCTTCTAAATCACTATTTATAGGTTCACTTCGTAAATGTAGTTTTGTCGCTATGCCAAAAGCCACAAGTAAGTTTAAAGCCTCAATTTTATGATCTTTATCTTCTGGTTCTTTCTCATCAATAGATACCCAAATTTGTCGAGCTAAATTACGGATAGTATTGACTATTGCCCCCCAGCATTTTCTCCCTTCCCAAAAACGTTCATAGGCTGTATTAGTACGAAATACTAATAACAAACCCAAAACGATGCTGGGAATAACAGTCCCTAAAATTGGTTGGGAAACGGGAATTTTCAGATGATAAAGTATGGAAATTAAAACCCCAAAACCACCACACAAAAGCACCCGTTTGTAAATCGCCGCAATGACGGACCCTTTTATTTGTAAAGCACTTTCAAACCATGACAGTCTTTTCTCTAACATATAGTAAGTAGGTGGGCGTTAAAAATTGTCGTTGGGGCAAGGGAACAGGGAACAGGGAACAGGGAACAGAAAAATCAATTGTGTAATTAATTCTGTCCCATTACTTAGGTGCATTTTTCTTTGTCGGATTTGGAAAATTGAGGATATCCGTTCTATAAAACTTACCCAAAATTACCAAAGTCTAGACACATCTGGACAGCAATAATCTTAGTGTTTATTTCCTGCTTCATCGCGGTCTTAGAATGACTTCCAATCTTGTTTGCCCGCTCCACAGGCAATCTCGGTAGAACTTACCGTTTCTGACCGTAGTTCCTAAAAAGAACCGCTACGCTACAGGGATAAAAATATCCACAAACCATCGGTCAATATTCTTAGCTGCGTTGAGGTCACGATCCTCTGTATGTCCACAATCAGGACAAACATAAACGCGGCTTTTTAATGGCATTTTATGACGATGATTACCGCAGTTAAGTAGGTTGGCGTTGAAAATTGTCGTTATGGCAAGGCAAAAGGCAAGAGGCAAGAGGCAAGAGTGAAGAGGGTTTAGGCGATTTTACATTTCTTTACACAGTTTGGTTTTATTGTGTTCACCTACTTAGAGCATATTTGCGAACTAGGAAAGAATCTATCTACAAGGATTAATTCACTGCCAAACTTCTCAGTTTTTTACTCTAATTGCCTTTTAAATTCATACATCCCACAATCTGCAATTGGACCTGCTAATTTGTGGTTCTTCAAAAATGCCTTAACGTGCAAATCTTCTATCTTAATTATGCTGTGGTTTTTAGCTAGATAGTAGGTTAATTTGTGAATAGAATCCTTGCGAATATTAGAAACTTTGGCGTGTAATTTAGCCAATTTTCTCACAGCTTTTTTACGATTATTAGACCCCTTGACCTTCTGGGTAACGCTACGCTGTAAACGTTTCATGCGTTTACTCATCCGGCGGTAGGCTTTGGGGTTTTTGAATATTTCACCATTACTGCAAACTGCTAACTCCTTTATTCCTACGTCAACGCCGATGGTCGGTCTGTCTGCAAGTATAGGAGGTTTTTCAATCTCGTACTTGACAGAAATAAACCATCTATCAGCTTGTCGGGAAATTACACAGTTATGAGTTGCGGTAATTGGTAAAGGTATGGCTAATCGTACCCAACCGATTGACGGTAATTTAATTCTTTTACCAGTGTCTAGCGACTCCAGAAGCCTTGCGAAAAGCTGTAATCTGTCGGTTATTTGGAATTAGTGCAGTTTTGAATGATAAAAGCATTGATTCGACCTTCAATGTTGTGCTATGATATCTAGTATATCAGACATATTAAGATTTAGCAATGCCTCGGATTAAATTTAAACCACAAAATCAAGTAGCCTACGATAAATCACCCTTGCAATTTAAGGTTTTACCTGGAGTCAGGGAAAAAATTAAAACCGTCCCTGACACAGCAGCAACGGTTGAGGGATTTTGTTGATCAACTTATTGAAGACTTGGACAAACAGTAATATATGGATAGTTATGGGTAGAAATTATCAAGCTGTTTCTACCCCCTACCTTTAGAATCAGACAATCCAGCCGTTTTGAGGATAAAATTCTTTGTTAACTGGGATAACTAGTCCTTCCTTCGCCATAATTGCACCGGGAAAACTCGCACAAGCATCTTCACCGACACGATCTAAATAATCATCATTGTGGTCTGGATCATGATGGTAAATTACTAAGGTTTTCACATTAGCAGCTTTAGCAACTTTTATAGCTTCTTGCCAAGTGGAATGTCCCCAACCAATTTTGGGGGATTTGGGGTCACTGTATTCTTCATCAGAATAGGTAGAATCATAAATGAGTACGTCAGCATTGCGAGCTAACCACAAGACATTTTCATCTAAATGATCAGGATAATGTTCAGTATCCGTGATATAGACAGCAGCACTACCTCGCCAATTAACTCGATATCCTACTGCTTTACCGGGATGATTTAAATGAGCGGTTTCTATAATGATGTCATCAATATTGATGGGCTGTCCGATTTGCACATTGTGAAAAGTCAAATTAGACTGCATAACCTGTAATGGTACAGGGAAGTTAGGATGCAGCATTTGGTCATTTAACTGCTGTTCTATAGTAGAACCATCTGGGGCGATCGCTCCATAAATATCAAATTTATTACCACTAATAAAAGCTGGGGTAAAAAAGGGAAATCCTTGAATATGATCCCAGTGGGAATGGGTAAAAAATAAATGCCCCTCTACTGGCATTTGGGACAATAAGGATTTACCTAAAATGTGCAATCCTGTCCCCGCATCAAAAATTAGTCGTTTACCGCCCACCTGCATGGAGACACAAGGAGTATTACCTCCGTAGCGGACTGTATCTAGCCCTGGACTGGGGATGCTGCCCCTAACGCCCCAAAACTGCACATTAAATTGGTTTTCTATCCTAGACATGGGTATTGTTGACTGGCTAGACTGAGCAAAGGAATCATGAAAACACAGGACTTCTTATTGATTTAAGTGTATGCTATTTTACAAATTTTATTACTGAAAACAACATACTCGGCTTTCAAAATTGCAAGCACTTTGGCTTCAATGTCATTATTAGACTCCTACATTTACTTAAGTAATAGCTAGTCAAAATCCAGTAAAGTCACTGAAAATAATTTTTTCTAGCTGAGATGAAAATGCCTAAATCTAGGGAAATTCAAATTCCCACCCAGATAGCTGATTAAGTCCATGCCCATAAGTCAAATTATATTGTAATGGAGTAATACTGATATATTTTTTTTGAATGGCATGAACATCAAGGGGAATGTGGGTTGGTAAGTTTAATTCTATAGGTGGTTCTACATCTTCGATCACCTCTCCAGTTAACCAGTAGTAAGTTTTACCTCTGGGATCAGTTCGCTTATCAAAAACATCTACGTAACGTCGTACTCCTTGTCTGGTAAAAGTAACTCCAGCTATTTCTTCCCAAGATAGGGGGGGGACGTTGACATTCAGTAACATCAATTCTGGCAGTGGTTGGGCGGCAATTTTAGCAACTAGGATTTCGGCAAATTTAGCCGCTGTTTGAAAGTCTTTATGAGTATGACTGGTTAAACTAAAAGCAATACTAGGAATACCTTCAATGACTCCTTCCATGGCGGCAGAAACAGTCCCAGAGTAGAGGATTTCTGTCCCTAAATTTGCCCCTTGGTTAATTCCAGATAGCACTAGATCGGGTGGAGAATCTAATAAAGCCCATAATCCCAATTTTACACAATCTGAAGGCGTACCATCACAAGCCCAAGCCTTAATATGAGGATGAAAAACAGATTCTACTATTTCCGCGCGAATTGGTTGCAGTAAAGTTAATCCGTGTCCTGTTGCCGATCGCTCTCGATCTGGACAAACTACTGTCACTTCATGACCCGCTGCTGCTAAAGTGTTGGCTAGGGTACGAATACCCAAAGCAGAAATTCCATCATCATTGCTAACTAGTAATTTCATTTGTCAGTTGTTCGTTGTCAGTTGTCAGGAAGAAGGCAATAGGCAATAGGCAATAGGCAATAGGCAATAGGCAATAGGCAATAGGCAATAGGCAATAGGCAATAGGCAATAGGCAATAGGCAATAGGCAATAGGCAATAGGCAATAGGCAATAGGCAATAGGCAATAGGCAATAGGCAATAGGCAATAGGCAATAGGCAATAGGCAATAGGCAATAAATATTCTCCCTGCCCCCCTGCTCCCCTGCCCCCTGCTCCCTGCCCCCCTGTTCCCTGTTCCCTGTTCCCTGTTCCCCGTCCCCTACTATAGACTAATGACTAATGACTAATCACCAATAACTAATGACTAGCAATTTAGAGAATCAACTTTTAGCATTACGGCAAGAAGGAGAAACAGAGATCGCCTCTGCTGATAGCCTAGAACGCCTAGAAGAACTTAGAGTCAACTATTTAGGCAAAAAAGGGCAATTGGGGGCGCTATTGCGAAGTATGGGGCAAATGAGCGCGGAAGAACGTCCTAAAATTGGAGCGATCGCTAACACAGTCAAAGAAGCCATTCAAAACAGCCTTGACCAGCAACGCACAACCCTAGAATCTGCTCAAATTCAGGCACAGCTAGAGGCGGAAACCATAGATGTCACCATGCCCGGTATTTACCGTCCCCAAGGTCGGATTCATCCCCTCAATGGCATTATTGACCAAACCCTAGATATCTTTGTCGGCATGGGTTACACCGTTGCCCAAGGATCAGAAATGGAAACAGATTACTACAATTTTGAAGCACTTAACACCCCCCCAGATCATCCAGCCCGTGATATGCAAGATACCTTCTATTTACCAGATGGTAATTTATTACGGACTCATACTTCCTCAGTGCAAATTCGCTATATGGAAAAGGAAGAACCACCCATTCGAGTTGTTGCCCCAGGTCGAGTATATCGCAGAGATGATGTAGATGCGACCCACTCAGCAGTTTTTCATCAAATCGAACTTTTAGCCATAGATGAAGGACTAACTTTTACAGACCTGAAAGGAACTGTCAAAATCTTTTTACAATCAATATTTGGCGACTTACCAATTCGCTTTCGTGCCAGTTATTTCCCTTTTACTGAACCTTCTGCCGAAGTAGATTTACAGTGGAAAGGACGTTGGTTAGAAGTCATGGGTTGCGGAATGGTTGACCCCAATGTTTTAAAATCTGTCGGTTATGACCCCGAAGTTTATAGCGGCTTTGCTGCTGGTTTTGGTGTAGAACGTTTTGCTATGGTATTACACCAAATTGATGATATTCGCCGTTTATATAACAGCGATTTGCGCTTCTTACAACAATTTTAATATCCAGGTGGGCATAAGTTCCGCCTGGGAATGATAGCGAAGCGTGGCGTAAGCCATAATTCATTTCTGGGCGGGGTTTACCCGCCCTTGATAAAGTTTCTCATTCCCCTTTCCTTGCTACAGTTATGAACCAAAACTCAACCAACCAAAAATTTCCTTAACTGTTAATTCTAAATTTATATTTTCCAAAATTGGTAATTTATCATCACCTTCATATATTTCAATTTTTTGTCCAGGAAATACAGCCAATACACTTTCTTCTTCTGGGTTTAATAACCAACCTAACTCAGTTCCATGTCGGGAACAATGCAATAATTTTGTTAATACTTTTTTCTGTAGTTGTTCAGGAGAAAGAATCTCTATTACCCAGTCAGGATGAATTTCAAAGCGGTTAGCAATTTTCCCAGATTCAGTTGTGGGAATTCTCTCCCACCGGAACACCGCAATATCAGGAACAATGGTACTACCACCAAAAGTACAGCGTAGTTCGGAGAAAGCTATAGCAATTTTTTGACTTCTGGTTAGTCCATTGACAACTTCAATAAAAGTAGTCTGAATTAAGCTATGTTCACCCTGTGGCATAGGTTTTTGTAGGATTTCCCCCTTAATAAATTCTGATGCTGGTTTAGTTTCTGGTAACTTGAGAAAATCTTCTAGTGTAATCTGGCGTTCAGTGGCTATAGTCATAATTGGTAACTAGAAAGCATAGTTATATTATCAACGATAACCATACCTTCGCCATTTTTTGTAGGTTGGATGAAGCGACAGCGCAATTATATTGGAATGTTTCTTGGTTCTACAATACACATTCAATACTTGTCGGTTAAGGAAATGTAGGTTGGGTTGAGCGATAGCGAAACCCAACAAAATCCTTGATAATGTTGGGTTTCGTTCCGATTGCTTGGCGTTCACGCAGTGTCCCGCAGGGATACGTTTACGTTCCACAACCCAACCTACCATATAATGACTTTTCAGGCTTAACCGAGCAGTATTGAATACACATTTTGGTTATCTCACGTCTACCTACTTAGTGCCGCCAGGCGAAAATCAAAAGTCAAAGGTCAAAACGAAGACGGTATAAGCTTTTGGGAGATTTATAGTGGTTGGTTTATTTTCGCCGTGCTGTATTAATAGTTTTAAGATACAAATCTTTACAAAGATTTATCATTCGTCAGGAAAGTAAATCTAAAGAAATAGTTAAGGAATTATCAAATTCGCAAAAAATCAGAGATTATTAATTTCAATAACATCAGGGTCAGCCTAAAAAGACCCTAGCAAATAATAGATAAATATAAACCTGTACAGCGCCAACCTTCACCATAGAGGGATTGGCGCTGTATAATTTTTTGGGAATAACAACTGACCACTAACTAATGACCAAAACAATTGTTGTTAAAATCGGTACTTCTAGCCTTACTCAACCAGAAACAGGACAATTAGCCCTTTCTAGTATTGCTACTTTAGCGGAAACCCTCTGTGATTTGAGACGACAGGGACATCGGGTAATTTTAGTTTCTTCTGGCGCGGTGGGAGTCGGTTGTGCGCGGTTAGGGTTAACGGAACGTCCCAAAACTATAGCTTTAAAACAGGCTGTAGCAGCAGTTGGACAGGGTAGATTAATGCGTATATATGATGATTTATTTAGTATTCTCCAACAACCAATTGCTCAAGTATTATTAACTAGGGCAGATTTGGTACAACGTAGCCGCTATCTGAATGCTAATAATACTTTTCAAGAATTACTAGGTTTGGGAGTAATTCCTATAGTTAATGAAAATGATACAGTAGCGGTAGAAGAATTAAAATTTGGGGATAATGATACCCTGTCTGCATTAGTAGCTAGTTTAGTAGAAGCAGATTGGTTATTTTTATTAACGGATGTTGATAGATTGTATTCAGCCGATCCTCGTTCCGTACCCGATGCTAAACCAATTAGTTTAGTTAGTAGTATGCAAGAACTGACAGATTTACAGATTCAAACTGGTGGACAGGGTTCTCAATGGGGGACTGGAGGGATGATGACTAAAATTTCGGCAGCGAGAATTGCGATCGCTGCTGGTATCCGTACAGTCATTACTCAAGGACAGTTTCCCCGAAACATTGAAAAAATTATTCAGGGGGAACTCATTGGTACACATTTTGCACCGCAACCAGAACCAACCTCAGCCCGCAAACGTTGGATAGCCTATGGTTTGATTCCTGGAGGAAAATTATATTTAGACGAGGGGGCGATCGCTGCCGTTGTCAAAGCGGGAAAATCCTTACTAGCAGCGGGAATTAAAGCCGTAGAAGGGGAATTTGACAATCAAGAGGCGGTGCAATTGTGTGATAGTAATGGTGATGAAATTGCTAGAGGATTAGTGAATTATAATAGTGAAGAATTGCAGAAAATTTGCGGACGACATTCACGGGAAATCCCCTCAATTCTGGGTTATGAAGGCGCAGATACTGTGATTCACCGAGATAACTTAGTTTTAATTTAAATACAGGATTTCTTGTAGTAGGGGCGGGGTTTCCCCACCCAGGAGTCAGGAGAAGAAAGAAGAAAATCACCAATTACCAATTACCAAATTGTGAATCTACTCCGTTTAATCCCAATTTTTGATAATTCTGTTTCTAGCTGGGGTTTAGAAGCCCGATTGTTGCGCTGGCTAACATTAACGTGGATGTTTATTGGCTTAATCATCCTCTTTTCCGCATCCTATCCCGTTGCTGATGCCCGTCATGGTGACGGTTTGTATTATTTTAAACGGCAAATTCTTTGGGCTATAGCTTCCTTAATTATTTTCAACATCATTGTTAATCTGCCATTGCGAAAAATCTTGGGTGTATCTCATTGGTTTTTAATATTTTTTCTGATGCTGATTTTTCTGACATTAATACCAGGATTAGGAAAAAAAGCCTTTGATGCTGCTAGGTGGATAGCCATTGGCCCCATTCCTATCCAACCATCAGAATTAATTAAACCCTTTTTAGTTTTACAAAGCGCCACACTTTTTGGCCAGTGGGAAAAACGACCTTGGGGAATTCGTTTATCTTGGTTGGGTGTTTTTGGTCTTGTGCTTTTAGGAATTCTTGCCCAACCTAACTTAAGTACCACAGCACTTTGCGGCATGACAATTTGGTTCATTGCCTTAGCAGCAGGAATACCATATAAATATTTGGGAGGAACAGCCTTTGGTGGTCTGCTTTTAGCATTACTCAGTATTAGTATCAAAGAATATCAACGTAAACGCATTATGTCCTTTATGAATCCTTGGGCGGATGCCACAGGAGATGGTTATCAGTTAGTACAAAGTTTATTAGCCGTAGGTTCAGGGCAAACTTGGGGGTCGGGATTTGGACTTTCTCAACAAAAGTTATTCTATTTACCAATTCAAGATACTGATTTTATCTTCGCAATTTTTTCCGAAGAATTTGGTTTTATTGGCGGTATTTTACTCTTGCTAATGTTAGCAATATTTGCCACTTTAGGATTAATTATTGCCCTTAAATCCAAAAATCTCACATCCAAATTAGTAGCAATTGGTGTAGTAGTTGTCATGGTTGGCCAATCACTATTACATATTGGTGTAACTACAGGTGCGTTACCAACTACAGGCTTACCTTTACCTATGTTTAGTTATGGTGGTAATTCGATGGTTGCTAGTTTGGTATCTTCTGCGTTATTAATTCGAGTAGCTAGGGAGGGTAGTGAAGCAGAAGTAGTCCCTTTACGAAGAACACCGTCTGAACCTCGGACAAGAAGACGATTTTTTTAGCGTAAAACATCTATCCCGCAAAGAACTCAAGTCATCTCATTCCCAGTCTCTGACTGGGAATGAATTCTAGAAGGCTCTGACTTCAATGATAAGTAATTGGACAAAAATATTTACAGTCATTGCGAGGGAAGGGAAGCAATCACAACCCTTGCGATTGCTTCATTTCACTTCGTTATATATGGCTAACGCCACGCTGCGCTAACGCAATGACATTGTGTAATTAATTCTGTCTCACTACTTATTAGAGGCAGAGCCTCATTAACTGCATTCCTAGTCAGAGACTAGGAACGATGAGATGCTTCGTTTCGATTCGCTACACTCAGCATGACAAAACAGGATCATTTATTTTGTGGCTTACTCTTACCATTTTCTCCTAATCTCCGCAATTTAATATGACTACCTTTTTGGATAATAATTTCAAAACCAAAGCGATTAAAAATATCAATGATTTCCTGTGCTGATAATCTTCTTAACTTAGCCATAAATCGGCTGTAATTCAAAAATAAAACGAATAGTTGGATGTTCAATTAATCCAAAATCCTGTGGATTTTCCCCTTCTAAATGCAAAAAAAAAGCATCGGTACAATTTTTCACAACTTCATCTAAAGTATCCCCTTGAGTAACAACAGAAATTTCTACACACTCAGCCACATAACCAAAATCGTCACCTGTATGAATTATGGCGGTAATACTTTTTTTGTTCTCACAGCGGTAAAAAACGCCAATGAGATATTAGCACCCAAATTATTAGGGTTGGATGTCCTCAACCAAGAATTGTTAGACCGGACAATGATTGCTACAGATGGTTCTTCTAACAAATCTAACTTAGGCGCAAATGCCATTTTAGGTATTTCTTTAGCAGCAGCCAAAGCAGGTGCAGTAGCTTTAGATATTCCTCTCTATCGCTATTTGGGTGGACCTTTGGCAAATTTATTGCCAGTCCCCTTAATGAATGTGATCAACGGTGGAGCGCACGCATCTAATAACGTTGACTTTCAAGAGTTTATGATTGTTCCTATCGGTGCGCCTTCTTTTAAAGAAGCATTGCGTTGGGGTGCGGAAGTATTTGCGACTCTCAGCAAAGTGTTAGATGATAAGAGTTTGCTGACAGGTGTGGGTGATGAAGGTGGTTTTTGTTAGGCTAAAGTTAATATTCTTGATTTAGTAATGCCACAGTACGATTTATATCACAATCAAGTTAAAAATGCTCTAACGAAAGATGGATGGGTAATTACCGATGACCCCTTTATACTAGAATACAAAGGCTTGCGTTTATATGCTGATTTAGGAGCAGAAAAATTATTTGCTGCCCAGAAGATGCAGCAAAAGATTGTAATTGAAATAAAAGTTTTTAATAGCCCTTCTTTAATTACAGAATTAGAAAAAACATTAGGACAATATAATATTTATGTTAGTTTAATTAAAAGAATCAATCCAGAACGTAAATTATATTTAGCGATTCCTGAAGCTGCTTATCAAGACTTTTTTCTTAAACCAGCTATTCAAGATATTTTAAGTGATCAACAGCAGATTAATTACATTATTTTCGATCCAATTCAGGAGGTAATTGTACAATGGATAAGTTAGAAAAATACAGAAGAATTATAATTAGTATTGTTGGAAATCACGCTAAGTATAAACCTAGTCATGGAAAAATTGAGGCTTTATGTATTTGTGATCAAGAATCTGATAATTATTTGTTAATGGATACAGGTTGGGATAAAACAGGTAGGGTTCATGCAGTGGTGTTTCATCTGCGAATTATTGATGGTAAAATCTGCATTGAATGGGATGGTACAGAAAGGGGGATAACTGCGGAATTATTGGAATTAGGAGTAGAAAAGGATGATATTATTTTAGGGTTTATTCGTCCTGAATATCGGCAGTTTACAGATTTTTCTGTAGCTTAAAATAAAGTGTAAAATAAAATCAGAAGTTTTGGAAAAAATTATGACAAATACGTTGAGGAATATCATAACTCATTGTGATGATGTGCTTTTAATAAATGTTCTTCAGCCATTTCTTTTTTGACATCTTGAATTAAATCAATAATTTGCTCATGGGAATTATATCCTGTATTATCTAAGGATTCTTTTACCTGTGCTGCTAATATTTCTAGGGGAATTAATGTTTGTTCCTGAAAATTTTCTTGAGGATTTTTGGTAACAGCTTGTGTTAAAATTAGTTTCAACTCAGTCTCTAGAGTCCGTCCATGTTGTTCTGCTTGATATCTGAGATTTTCGACTAAGTTGGGTTCTAAGTTATCTAGAATTATTTTCATATTTCATACATAGCTTGCGATTGGTTTATATTATAGCATTTTTCAGGATTATATATCAACGCGGTAGGGGTTTAGCATTGCTAAACCCCTACATTTTATGAATCAATATTTTCTCTTTTCGCTTTTTGCACTTTCTCAACTTGTTTGGGTGCTTCCATTTCGTTGAATAGTTGGATAGCTTCATTAAAGTTGGTGTGGCTGTTTTCGGTTTCACCCATTTTTTGATATGTTAAACCTAGTTGGTAATATGCTTCTGCTAAGTCACATTTAGCACCGATTTTATCTAATAGTTCGATTGATTCTGAATGATGGGAAAGTGCTTTTTCAAAATCATCCTGTATTCGATATAGTTCTGCTAAACCAGTAAATGCTTTAGCTTTAACTTGAGTATAATTACTTTCTTCTGCATAAGAAATAGCTTGGTTATACATTTCAAAAGATTTTTCTATACTTCTCAAATTTTTATATGTTAAACCTAAATATACAAGCCATATGGTAGCCCATGTAGTTACTTTTTTATCAACTGTAGTGGTATAAAAGTGTAAGTTGGCAATTAAA
This sequence comes from Anabaena sp. 54, assembly GCF_017355725.1. Classification (NCBI taxonomy): domain Bacteria; kingdom Bacillati; phylum Cyanobacteriota; class Cyanophyceae; order Nostocales; family Nostocaceae; genus Anabaena; species Anabaena sp. 54. The sequence goes on along the minus strand of NZ_JAAVWA010000033.1, from coordinate 27,961 downwards.
TGAAAATCTGCATTTTTTGCATCCTTCCAGTTTAAAGATGATTTTGCAAAAGATAAGCCAAAAAGTGCAGGAATTAAACATCTATCATAACCTGTTGTTTTAGACATAGAAACAGTTATCTCAAAAAAATTGATTGCTTCTTCAAGTTCCCATAAATCAAGTTTACAGATACCTATATTCATAAAAGACCCTATTTCAAGATTTTTGAGTTTAAATAATAAATCCTGCTCTTCGTTTATCTGATGTTTTAAACTTAAATAATTGACTACTAAAAATCTCGAATTTTGGTGGCATTTAATAGATTTATTAATATCTCCAGTATGCCAATATATATCTCCTAAAATGTTATTAAGATAGCTTAAATAGTAGCAATTTTTCAAATTATTTAATAACAATAAAATTCCAGAAATCATTGGCTGTAATAAACCTATCCTATAGAAAGATCTACCAAGGTACTCACCTTGCTCCCATTTATTATCTCTCCCTTTTATAATCACAGCAGCAGCTTCTTCATAATTAGGAACAGCTAAATAATGATGGTAAGCTTCAAATGCTCTTATAGCATCATTTATAGCTTCAATAGTATTTACGCTCTCAGTCCAAAACTCAGCCGCTTTATGATTTACTTCTTCCCATTCTCCACTTGCTTTCAATCTTTCTATCGCCTGTTCCCGAATAACTGGATGTAACCAGTATTCTCCCTTTTCAAACTCCACTAAACACCGATTTCGCAAAGACTTAATTACATTTTTCTGTTTCTCTTCAGAAATATCCCAAAGTAAAGCTAAAAGCGCATCAATAGAAACTCTGGGTACATCTTGATAACGAAAACATCCCAGCCGACAAAGCAGTTTATATGCTTCTGTATCTAATATTTGTAACCGGTTAAATTGACTTTCAACTAAATTTTTTAATTCCGTTTCCACGAAAGTACAATTTTCTTGCCAATAAGCGGCCATATCCCCTTTATAATCTTCTCTCATTACCCCCAGGAGGATATCCATTGCTTTTGCATTACCCCCATAAACCTTGTGCATTGCTGCCAATGAAAAGGTATCAATTTTAATTTGATAAAATGTAAAAAATTCTTTCCATGCGGTTACATCCAACACAGATAAAGGATAATGATAAATACCATTCACACGGTCATCACATAAGCGTTCTCTGCTAGTAATTAGGGTAACAGATTGCACATTTTCATCAGCCAAAATTCCCAATAATCTTACATAACCGTTATGTTTTTCAACAAATCTTCCTTTTTCATCTAGTGCAGGTTCTAAGTTATCAATTAATACTCCTACTTTGCGAGTTTTTAATTGTGTTTTTAATCTTGATAAAGTAATTCCAAATTCTCTTCCGGGTTCTTCTTTAAAATATTGTTTTAGCCATTCTTCAACCACACTTTCAACAGCAGTAATAGTTTCTTTATCTTTCGCCATTTCTAGTGGTAATATCAAGTCAAATTGAGTTAGATATTGCTTTGCTAAGGTTGTTTTTCCTACTCCTCCTGCGGCTTGGATAACAATTATTTTTCTACCTTCATTTACAAGTTTGTTGATATGGGTAATAGCTGCGTCACGTCCGACAAAATCACGCTCAGATGAATAGCATAGAACATTCTCTATATAAGATTCTGAAATCTCTTGTATTTGACTGTTTTCTCCTTCTCTTTCCTCAGCTTGTGCTGTTATGGTGTCTGAAACTTTCGGTAATTCGCGTTTTTGCAATCTCTCTAGAATCACCTGTAGGTTTTTCACGCCGACCTTTTCATCTCCTGTTACCTCCTCTAACAGTCTCCATAACTTGGGCGCATATTCACGCTGAATAGAACTATTTGCATAGCCTAAAAATTCAATATTCTTAAGCTTTTGACCTTCTAATATCTGTTGGATTATGGCCTTCTGGATATCTGAGAGGTTTTCTTCTAGCTTGGCAAAAACCCAGCTATTGGCAACTTCCACTAGTTTCAATGCTTCTTCCGCAGTCATTTGTTAGAGATGTACGAATAATTACAAATTTACCCAACTAATTTGATAATAACTGAATTTTCTGAATTTTTAGTATATTTTTCTGAATCTTATGAAGATTTTACTATTTTGTTGCAATTTTGACAAATAAAAGTTATGAACTTTTTGAATTGCTATTAAATTCAATATGAGTAAAAATTGACTCAATTGAATAATATTGGAGATCAGACATGAATTACATCCAACAAGAAAAATTAGATTTAGAGTCTCTCAAAAAACTCATAAGAGGTGAAATATTAGCTATATGGGTTCCTAATTATTTTCCCATAAATAAAGCAAAAAACTGTGCAGATACAATTTTACGAGATGAGTATGAATTTTATGCTTATGCGCCTGGTGAAGTTGGTAGATATGGTTTATCTTTTTCTGAAACTCAGTCATCAGAGAAAATTGCAAGTCAGTATTTTACCTCAGCTAAACCATCAATTGATCGAATCCGGCAATACTTTACTCCATCCTTATCACCTATAGATATTCTGCGATTAGAATTAGATGAAATATGGCCATCTGGAGCAAATATTGAACGTTATAATCAACAATTAATGTTTGTGGGTTTATGTCGGGTTATAGAACCAGAAACATACGTGCTTCCACATCAAGATATGGTTACATGGAATGTTTCAAATGAGTCTAGTTTAAAGTCAATAAAAACCCAGTTAGCAGCGAATATATATCTTCAAGTCCCTGAAAATGGAGGTGATTTGGAACTTTGGTCATTTGGCTTAGATCATGGATCTTATCAAAATAAGTCGGATGGTCTTTATGGTATTAATCATTGTCATTTACCAGAACCATCAACTAGTCTTAAAGCATTTACTGGTGATTTAATTCTGTTTAATGCCCAAAATCTTCATTCAATTCGTCCAGGAAATACACATAGATTAACAGCTTCATGTTTTATTGGTTATCGAAACGATAATTTACCACTTACCTACTGGAGTTAGAATTTTCTCAATGAATTAATAATAGTAGGCAGTCTCAAAAATTCATCTAAATTTTGCCAAAACTAAGTCAAGGAAATTAAATTATGCAGCTTGTCACAAATCCATTGTATATGATTCATCAGTACCAATATGAATCAACAGCTAAAGTTACGGATATTCAGCAGATAGAATTCGGTGGATATAATGTCTATTCTATTCATGTTGATGAAACAATATTTCACCCTCAAGGAGGAGGTCAACGTTCAGATAAGGGAAGAATAAATGACATGGAAGTTGACTTTGTGCAAAAGGAAGTTCTTGATCCTACTAATCCCAATCTCATTCAAATTAATCACATTGTGAAGGAGAAACCTGATTTTGAAATTGGAAGTATGGTTATACTGCGTGTTGATGAAGAATGGCGTTTTCAACAAATGTCTTTACATTCCGCAGGACACATATTAGCTGCTTTAGCTGAAGAAATTGAACCAAATTTAAAAGCCGTCCAAGGACATCACTTTCCTGGAGAAGCTAAAGTCACATTTATAGGTAGTCCAATTGATGAAGATAAGTTAAAGCTAATGCTAGAGGAAAGACTTGATGAAGTAATTAGAAATAGTATGCCGCTGACAATAGTTGATGAATCAGGAGTCCGTAAATTGGATGTTGGTGGTTTAACAAAAGAAGCCTGTGGTGGAACACATTTGACTAATGCTAATCAAATTAGTTCCATTAAAATCCGAAATATTAAGAGTAAAAAACAAAAAACTCAAATTGGGTATGAAATAATTACCACTCTGAATCAAAAAGGCTAAAAGATTAAGATTCTCTTCAATGGTAGTTAGCTAAATCTTGAATATTGCTATACAGCGATCGCTGTATAGCAATATTCACTTCAAAAGAGCGATCGCTTTTCTTATTCATATTAGTCAGAATCAGGATTTACAGGATTTGAGGATTCTCAGAATCTTGTACCTAAATATTAAAAATAGCAACTAATTTCTTCAGAAACAGTCAAGCAGTATAAATAATCCTGAGCATCCTGATTCAGACAAACTCCATGTTTCCTTCCATACTCAGCGAGCATTACCACCCTTCACGATTGGAAATCTTCTTTAATGTCAGCCGATTTTCCCCCAGAAACACATAAACTAACGATTGGGTTATTAGTAAACTGTAAAGGTTAAACCCTGACGACATAATCAAAATCAAGGACAAACCACGAATGACTAAATTTCTAGACACCGCTATTGAAGCCATTGTCTCCCGCGAAATCCTCGACTCACGGGGAAGACCTACACTAGAAGCGGAAGTACATTTAGCTGGTGGTGCAGTCGGACTCGCGCAAGTTCCTAGCGGTGCTTCCACAGGCACATTTGAGGCTCATGAACTGAGAGATGGGGATAAAAGCCGTTATGGTGGTAAAGGAGTCCTCACGGCGGTAAAAAACGCCAATGAGATATTAGCACCCAAATTATTAGGGTTAGATGTCCTCAACCAAGAATTGTTAGACCGGACAATGATTGCTACAGATGGTTCTTCTAACAAATCTAACTTAGGCGCAAATGCCATTTTAGGTATTTCTTTAGCAGCAGCCAAAGCAGGTGCAGTAGCTTTAGATATTCCTCTCTATCGCTATTTGGGTGGACCTTTGGCAAATTTATTGCCAGTCCCCTTAATGAATGTGATCAACGGTGGAGCGCACGCATCTAATAACGTTGACTTTCAAGAGTTTATGATTGTTCCTATCGGTGCGCCTTCTTTTAAAGAAGCTTTGCGTTGGGGTGCGGAAGTATTTGCCACTCTTAGCAAAGTGTTAGATGATAAAGGTTTGCTGACAGGTGTGGGTGATGAAGGCGGTTTTGCACCTAATCTAGAATCTAACCAAGTGGCTTTAGAATTGTTGGTAGCTGCAATTAAACAAGCTGGTTACAAACCCGGTGAAGAAGTAGCTTTAGCCTTAGACGTGGCTGCAAGTGAATTTTACAAAAATGGACAATATGTTTATGATGGTAAACCCCATAGTCCTGTTGAGTTTATTGATTATTTAGGTCAGTTGGTTGACCAATATCCGATTGTATCTATTGAAGATGGTTTACATGAGGAAGATTGGCAAAGTTGGCAATTACTAACTCAGAAAATCGGCTCAAAAGTACAATTAGTGGGTGATGATTTATTTGTAACTAACGCTACCCGCTTACAAAAAGGTATCGAACAAAAAGCCGCTAACTCGATTTTGATTAAGTTGAATCAAATCGGTTCACTAACCGAAACTTTGGAAACCATTGATTTAGCCACTCGCAACGGTTTCCGTTCAGTAATTAGCCATCGTTCCGGTGAAACTGAAGATACAACAATTGCTGATTTGGCTGTAGCTACCCGCGCCGGTCAAATTAAAACCGGTTCTCTATGTCGTAGTGAACGAGTAGCAAAATACAATCGCTTACTCAGAATTGAAGATGAATTAGGCGATCGCGCCGTCTATGCTGGTACTGTTGGTTTAGGACCAAAATAGGCAATTGGTGATTGGTAATTGGTGATTGGTGATTGTAAACAGCATTACCCATTACCCATTACCCATTACCCATTACCGAATTAAGGATAAAACCCAACTTTAGGTAATCCCAAGGTTTCATCCCAGCCTAACATCAGGTTCATACACTGAATTGCTTGTCCGGCTTGGCCTTTAATCAGGTTGTCAATGGCTGACATGACGATAACGCGACCAGTGCGGGGGTCAACTTCTATGCCGATATAACAATTGTTACTGCCACACGCCCATTTAGTTTGGGGATAAGTGCCACTATTGCAGATTTTCACCCAAGGGGAATTACGATAAAAGGCACTGTAGATGGTAATGAGGTCATCACGGACTAAACCAGGATCGCGCATAGTGGCGTACACAGTGGCTAAAATCCCCCGCACCATCGGGATGAGATGGGGTGTAAATTGGATTTTTACCTCATGTCCTGCCAATTCACTACAAATCTGCTCAATTTCTGGGGTGTGGCGGTGTCTACCAACGTTATAAGCACCCAGAGAGTTATCAGCTTCGGCTAACAACAGGTTGACTTTGGCTTGTCTGCCGCCTCCAGATGTGCCGGATTTGGCATCAATGATGGCTGTTTCGGGAACTATTAAACCTTGTTTTAACAGTGGGGACAATGCCAGTAAACTGGCTGTAGGATAGCAACCGGGACAGCCAATTAGATTTGATTCGGCAATGCGATCGCGGTACAATTCTGGTAAACCATATACTGCTGTGGCTGCTGTCGAGCGATCGCTTCTTTCTGTACCATACCAATCTGTATAAGTTTTCAAATCACCAAAGCGATAATCAGCACTCAGATCCAGTACCTTGCAGCCTTTTTCTATAAGTTGGGGAGCAATTTGGCAAGCCAGTCCATTGGGTAAAGACAGAAATACCACTTCACAACGACTAGCAATAACTTCCGGTTCTACCGCCTCAATGGGCAAATTCACTATATTAGCGAAATGTGGGTACAGGTCAGCAAAGGATTTACCCGTGCTGCTTTCACCACCTAAATAAACAATTTCCACTTCAGGATGATCCATCAGCAGTCGGACTAGCTGCACTCCGCCATACCCTGACGCGCCAACAATTCCAACTGGTACGCGTCTTAAATTTCCCATGATCTTAAATCCTTATCCACTTTTAGTTATCTATTATCAATCATCAGCAGTCAAGCTACTAACTAATTACTAATGACTTTTGATTGAACTTTCGCAGCATTGTATAGCAAAGCGGATCTTTTAGCGTACCTATAATCACAAATATCTTTAAAAAATAATCACACTTATAGTGTGTAGAAAATCAGTACCACTAAAGATTATGTTTGCTATGTGACAGAAAATTCTCAACTTCAAAAATTTGGCGAATATATTCGCACAATCAGAAAAGCGCAAAATCTTTCTCAAGAACAGTTAGCAGAACTGTCAGGACTACATCGCAACTATATCGGTGGTGTTGAACGTGGTGAAAGAAATATTGCTTTGTTAAATATTATCCGTATTGCTCAGGCTCTGGGAATATCACCCAGTGAATTATTAAAAGGTTTAGATTAAATGGTATTTCCTTATGCCAGTATTCCAGTTGAAAAATGGGCAGATAAAACAAAAGAACTGATAGAAGAACATCCTCTCAAGCCAAATGTTATTAGAGAGGTTGCTTTAAAGAGTTGGCAGCTTTTATGGCAAACAAAAATAGGAGAGGAAGACACATATTTGAGCCTGGCAGAAATTGATCCACCAGCTATTATGGTGGGTTATTTTTTTGAAAAACTATTTGCCAAAGAATTGCAAAAGCGTTATCCAGAAGAATGGAGAGGAACACAATGTAAAGATGAAAAAGATATTGTTTATCTAAAGGATACAAGATATTCAATAGAGATAAAAACTTCTGGTCAGCTTGGCACAAAAATTTTTGGAAATCGCAGCTATGGTCAAAAAGCAAAAGATGAAAATAATGAGGAGCTTGCTAAAAAAGAAAAGTCTGGTTATTATATTACAGCTAATTTCTACCAGCAAAGTTTAACATTATTAAGATTCGGTTGGATAGATCATGAAGACTGGAATGCACAAAAATCAGCAACAGGTCAGGCATCTGGTTTAGATCAAAAAGTCTATGAGCATAAACTTTTTACAATATCAGGAGAATATATTTTAGATTCTCCTGTTAATTTATTATGTAAAGTTGGTGATGTAATTGCGAATGAGATGAATAAGGAAGGAATAAAAATTATTCAGGAATTAAGTGATTATCAAGGTAATAATCAAACTGTTAAAAAAGCCAAAGTGCAGGAAAAATATCACAATATACTTAAATTGAATTCAGGGATTGAAAAATTTGCACTGGGCAAAAACATAATAAATGGTGTTTGGTGGTGGTTAACTTAAAAATATAAAATTACTTTTATTTTATAGAAATAAAGACATTTGTTCTACTTGACAACTTTGTTCTTTCAAAAAAGTTTCAATTCTATTAGCAGCAATATCACAGTAATCTTGACGAATTTCAAAACCAATTACTAGCCGATTTAAATCTAAAGCTACCATAGCAGTAGTACCTGAACCCAAAAATGGATCTAGGATAATTTGATTTTGATTTGAAGATGCTTGAATTATTCTTTGAATGACAGCAGAGGGAAACTGTGCTGGGTGTGGTGTTCTTTCTTTTGAAGATCGGTTTTGTCCAGAAGTTACTTTCGGAAATTCCCAAACATCAGTGGGATTTTTACCTAAAGGATTAACCCTGATTTTACCATTCTTTTTTTGATTGGGATATTTAACATTAGGATCACGAATATCGTCAAGATTAAAAGTATAAGCTTCTGAATTTTTCACATACCACAAAAATTTCTCATTTCTAGGTGAAAAGAACTTACTTCCTGCGACTCCAGCACCATAATTCCAAACAATTTCCTGAATTAAATAAAAAGGAATTTTATCCCAAAGCAAATATGAAATAGGAATTGCTTTAGCACGATTTTTAATAGATAAATAACCTAAATTTAGCCAAAAAGCTCCATCACATAAAGTCAGACGATAAACTTCTTTTATCCATTGTTCACACCAATTTATATAATCGTCTAATGGCAATAAATTTTCATATTCTTTACCAATGTTATACGGTGGACTGGTGACAGTTAAATTAATTGATTCATCTGGTAAAATTGTCATCGCCTCTAAACAATCTAAATTGTAAATGAGACAATTAGACGCTTGAAAGTAGGGTTTACCTAGTAATTTACTTATATCAGTCAAATTCATAGCTTAATAATCTGTGTATATGGTACTCTAAACTGCTGATAGTATATATGAACTACTTTATTAGCAAGTAACAGTTTAAGTAGGTGAACGGAAAAAAACCGAAATATGTAACGAAAAGTAAAATCGCCCAAACCCTCTTCACCCTTGCCTCTTGCCTCTTGCCTCTTGCCTTGTCATAACGACGATTTTCAATGCTAACCTACTTAGTTATCTCACAAAAGCTCTAATTCCGATAAACAAGCTACAATCTAAAATAAGAAATTGTTAAAAAACTTTACGTTAATAGCTGGAAATTTTCTGTGTCACAGCCTAATATTACCCAAACCTTTAAATTTGATTCTATTGATGCCGCTTTGGCCGATCTCAAAGCCGGTCGTGTCATTGTTGTCGTAGATGACGAAAATCGAGAAAATGAAGGTGATTTAATTTGCGCCGCCCAATTTGCCACCCCGGATATGATCAACTTCATGGCTGTAGAAGCCAGAGGACTGATTTGTTTGGCAATGACAGGCGATCGCCTCGATGAACTAGACTTACCATTAATGGTCAGCACACTCACGGATACTAACCAAACCGCCTTTACAGTTAGTATTGATGCCGGACCCCATTTAGGCGTTAGTACCGGCATTTCCGCCGAAGACCGCGCCCGCACGATCCAAGTCGCCCTCAACCCAGGCACCAAACCGGAAGAATTACGCCGTCCAGGTCATATTTTTCCCCTGCGGGCTAGACCGGGAGGCGTACTCAAACGGGCAGGACATACAGAAGCCGCTGTAGACCTATCCCGATTGGCGGGACTGTATCCAGCCGGGGTAATTTGTGAAATTCAAAACCCCGATGGTTCAATGGCGCGATTAAATCAGTTAGTCGAATATGCCAAAAATCATCACCTCAAAATTATTAGCATTGCCGATTTAATCAGTTATCGTCTCCAAAACGATCGCCTAATATACAGAGAAATCATTACCAAACTCCCCAGCCAGTTCGGTCAATTTGATATTTACGGCTACCGTCACACCCTGGACAACACAGAACACGTTGCCATTGTCAAGGGAGATCCAGCAAATTTCCGAGATGAAGCCGTAATGGTGCGAATGCACTCGGAATGTTTAACAGGAGATGCTTTAGGATCTTTGCGTTGCGACTGTCGGATGCAATTGCAAGCCGCATTAAAAATGATTGAGGATGCAGGTCAAGGTGTCGTTGTTTACCTGCGTCAAGAAGGACGGGGCATAGGCTTAGTTAACAAGCTAAAAGCCTATTCTTTACAAGATATGGGCTTAGATACCGTCGAAGCCAATGAACGGTTAGGGTTTCCCGCTGATTTGCGTGATTATGGCATGGGGGCGCAAATTCTCATGGATTTGGGCATCAAAAAAATCCGTCTCATTACCAATAATCCCCGAAAAATTGCTGGTGTCAAAGGTTATGGCTTAGAAGTCGTAGATCGTGTTCCCCTCTTAATTGAGTCTAATGATTTTAATTCCTATTACCTAGCTACTAAAGCTAAGAAATTGGGACATATGCTGTTACAAACTTATCTAGTTACAGTAGCGATACATTGGCAAGATGAACCAGAATCCGTCACCGGACGCTATGAACGACTAGAGAAAATACGGTATTTATCCAAAAATCAACATTTATTGTTACAGGAAGAAGCCCGTCCATTGGGAATCGCTTTATTTGATCAACCCTCTTTAACTGTACATTTGGGTTTTGACCAAGCTAATATTGCTGAATCCAATTGGTATCAACAAAAAGGTCATCCTTACCTGCAAGCAATCTGCCAGATTTTAGATGAAATTGCAACTTTACCCTATATTCAGAAAATGGAATTTCTGATTGCGACAGGTAGCGATCCTTTGAGTAATTTGCAAGTACAGTTAGATAGGCAAACTTTCGCTGATGGTGTACTACCTTCTTCTTTAAAAGGTATTTTTCAAACACAGCACATTTACAGTTTTAGTAAGTAGGGTTTGCTGAATTTCCATAGATTAATCATAGCTTTAGTTTTATAACTAGAGCTATTTGTTGATTATTTATGTATGCTTGAATAACCCCACAAATAAAAATTGCTATCAACTAGACATTAGCAAGTAAAACAAGTATAATTTTTACCATTTATAATAATTTGTGGGTCATATACAGATAACAAACTAAGAAGAAAGTCATGCTTGTAGAATTTAGTGTAGAAAATTATCGTTCAATCCAAGAAAAGCAAACATTGAGTATGGTAGCTGCTGATAATGAAACCATGCTAGATAGTAATACTTTTTCTGTACCTGATAATGATGATTTACGCTTAGTTACAAGTGCTGCTATTTATGGTCCAAATGCTTCTGGTAAAAGTAATTTACTCAAAGCTATACAAGTGCTGAAAAATCTTGTCATTAACTCAGCTAGTAGAATGCAAATTGGGGATAAATTACCTGTTGAACCATTTAGATTAAATAGTGAATCAGCAAAAAAGCCTAGTAGTTTTGAAGTGATTTTTATTCTTGATGATATTCGTTATGAATATGGAGTTTCATTAAATCGAGAACGAGTATTTGAAGAGTGGTTAATTGCTTATCCAAATGAAGTTCAACAAAACTGGTTTTCTCGTGAATATCTGCCAGATGATCCAAAGTTTCAACCAGATGAAGGATATAAATGGTCTTTTTGTAAAGGATTAAAAGGGGAAAAAAAGCGTATTCAAAGATTTGTCCGTTCTAATTCTTTATTTATATCTCATGCTGCACAAAATAATCATCCTCAGTTAAAAGAGGTATTTGATTTTTTTCAAGATGAAATAAATATGATTTCTTTAACGGAAGGTCAGCTTAGAGAATTTGATTTTACCATTAAAATGTGTGAAGAAGATAATAATTTTCGTGAACAGATTGTTAATTTGTTGAGTGAAGCTGATATTGGTATTTCAGATATAAGGTTTGAAAGTGAACCAATGGATGATAATATAAAATTGGTGGTTCAAAATCTTTTTAGCAAAGAATTTGAAGGGAGAAAGAATGCTAATAATTTATTAGAAAAAGACTTTAAAAAAGTTATAACTATACATAAAATGAATGATTCTAATAGTAAAATAGAATTAGAAATGAGTGATGAATCTGCGGGAACAGAACGTTTATTTAATATAGCAGGATATTTATTATTCGTATTAGAATGTGGAGAAGTATTAATAATAGATGAATTAGATAGAAGTTTACACCCAGTTCTTTCTAAAGCATTAATAAGAATGTTTAATAATCCAGAAATTAATAAAAACAATGCTCAATTAATATTTACAACTCATGATACTACATTATTAGATGGTGAAATATTCAGACCTGACCAGATATGGTTTACTGAAAAAGATAACAGCATGACTAAACTATATTCATTGTTTGACTTTCGACCTCGTGAACATGAATCTTTACAAAAAGGTTATCTACTAGGTCGTTATGGTGCTATTCCTTTTATTAATGGGTTCAAGGGAGGGAGTGAAAAAGATGAGAAAGGGAAAATCGACAAATAATTTAAAACGAAGTTCGGAGAATAAAAATCCTAGAGGATACTTTTTAATTGTAGTTGAGGGTGAACAAACAGAATATAATTACTTTGAGTCTCTAAAACGTGAACTTAAATTATCAACAACTGAAGTTAAAATAGTTCCCGCTTATGGTGGAGATCCTCTGGAGATTGTAACTACAGCTTATGATCTATCTCAACAAAAACAATATGATTAAGTATTTTGTATATTTGATGATGATAATAAACCGGATAAATATAAACAAGCTCTCAGCACAGCAAAAAAATATAATGTTGAATCTATAACATCAATACCCTGTTTTGAATTTTGGTTTTTACTCCATTGTTGTTATACTACCAGTCCCTTTAGTAGTTACAAAGAATTACGTCCAAAGCTAGAATCAGAAATGAGAAAAGAGGGTATTCTCCAAAAAGGAGAAACTTATAATAAAAGTGATAGATTACTATATGAAAAACTTAAACCCAATCAAGAAAAAGCAATTATTCATGCTATTAAACTAGAAAATAATCATCCCAACGAAGATGGATGTACCAAACCATCAACAAGAGTACATATTCTAATTGATAAATTGCAAAAACAAAAAAACTTTGAATGACCAATTATTTATTAGCAGTATTAACGCTTCTTAACTGGCGAAAAAATGTAATTTGGGAAATAGGTAAGTTTTTAGTTTTCACCTATTCCCTTTTTTCTTAACTAGCAACTTACGCGAATATTCAGCCCAAATAATTTAATTTACCCGCCCTTTTAACCAAGTTTGGATATCAGCAAAGCTGGTAAAATCTAACAATGCTTCGCTCAAATCTTCGAGAACCGGCAAAGGTAAACTAGAAATTGAGGAACGCATTTCCTCAGAGATTTTTCCAAACCGCTTAGTCAACAGTCGAATAATCACATTAACAGTTGCTTCCTCTCGTCCTTCCTCTCGTCCTTCCTCTCGTCCTTCCTCTCGTCCTTCTTCCTTAATTTCTTGGTAAACTCTAGTTTCCTTGAGTGTTATTCCTAGCATAGACTCTACCTCCATTCGGCTAAGTTTTTCAAACTTGTACACCATGATAGTCGTGATCATCTCTATTATGGCGCGACTTGATGGTTGAGGATCTTCTTCACGGGTTCTTATTAACAAATCCCGTGCTGCTGCTGGCGCTTGTTCTTCCTCCACCGTAGTCAATACCATCAATGCTACCCATAGAGGTAATTGACGAATATCCCCCAATTCATTCAAATACACTCTATGTACTTGTTCACCTTTTAGTAAGGTTCTATGAGGGTAAATGTCCCTTTGTTCGGTATTGCGAGATGGATATATTATAACTGCTTGCCAGTCACTAAATCTAACGCGGTTGCGATAGAAATATAGTGAAGATTCTGCAAATACTCTTTCATAAAGTTGTTCATCTTTTTGAAACTGCACCTCACAGAAATACACAATCCCAGCACCTTCATTTTCTGGGGGGAGAAATACTCCATCTATTTCAAACTTGGGTTCTTTGACAGCTACCGAATCAAATCGGTAAGCATCTGCATTTATGGGTGGATTTGTCAACAGTTCAAATAGCAAAGTTGGAGACTGTTGAAATAGTTTATAGAAAATGGAGTCTCGACGCATGAAGCATTCTATCTATTTGTTAAATATCCTCTAAATTTAATCACATTATTTGAGATTCTGCATAAGTTTTAACTAAATTAAATGTTCAGAATTTTGTTTTGCTAACTAATTGAAAGTTTGTAATTGCCGAAAAGAATGCAATTTATTGATAAACTTTTCACCATCAAAACTCAAAGGATCAACCTTCCCATTCCCCACATCTACAGCACGATGAGTAGTAATTCTCTCATCAGGAACTTGACTTTGAGCAATTAACCAAGCTAAAGAATTATATTGAGCCTCTGTATATCCTGAATGTGATTCTATATTACTTTTACCCCAAGCATCTGGAGGGGTTTCTAGGGATACATGATAGGCAAAATTATTGACAGATGGGGGTAAATTAGGATTAGTTTGCACAGTTTCCACACCATTAGCACCTTTAAAAACTGAATTACCAGCACCAAAAGCGCGTTTTTCTGGAGGAACTAAATAAATAACTTTTCCCTCTAAAGTAATGATGGCATGATAACTGGCTTGAACACTTTCATCATCATGGCGTGTTTGAAAAAAATTAATGGCACTAGAAGTAGAATTAGTAGTTTCATGAAGGACAATAATGGCTTGATTATTAAACGGGACACCATTAATATCTGCTGTATAGCGATCGCCATAATTGCTAGGATCAACCTTAACCTGGGCAAACTTAGGTCTATAATTAGCAAAATCCCTAGTAGTTATATATAGAGGATTAATTTTATTCATCTTTGTGGGAGATGGTCTTAATTTTTGCTTATTTTCTGGCTTAGTTACTGCTGATTGTAATTGCCCTGGTGAATACTGATTCCACGTTGTCACCTCTGAAGTGGATGCAATTGTTTGATTGTGTTTTTGTCTTGCACCCCCAATAAATACAGCCAGAATCAGGGTAGCTAACATCAAAAAAATCAGGATGACTCTAGTTGCCCAAGCTCTAAATTTCATATTTTTTATAGAAAATCGGTAATATAGTGTGCTGATTGTCAATATTCATGGGTGAAGGCAAGCAGGGGGGTAGGGGAGGTGGGGGAGGTAGGGGGGGTAGGGGGGGTAGGGGAGGTGGGGGAGGGAAGAACAGAGGTTTTTTTTCGATCATTACCCGTCAAAATAAATTTGACGAACTACTAGTAACAATTATACCTGCTGACAAGTACAAAGTGCCTGAATTGGCTAACTAGGGCTTGCTGAAAAAACGTAAACCGTAAATGAATCAAAGGTTTGAGGTTGATAAAAAGGAAAATAGGTGCAAGGTTTTTGAGGGGGTAGTACCAAAACGGAGTATTTTACCTCTAATAAACTTAAAAGTTTGGGGATGACAGATAGCTGAAACTGTCACCTGTCAACTGTCACCTGTCAACTGTCACCTGTCACCTCCCTTCACGAGAAGACTTATTCAGCAAACCCTAACTAATGATAATGATAAGATTTTCCAATGAAGCTGAGAAAAATCTCAGCCTGTTTTTGACTAGAGATGTTGTCCACAAGATTGATTTAATCAGGTTCTTGATTATTTCTGATCTTTGGCAGTCCTCATATTGACTAATTGATCAGGTTAAGAGAAACTTATAATTAACGAAGGTAAATACTAGTGAAAATAATAAATTTTGTAAAAACGATGAAATATATGTCCTTAAGTATGGGAAATTATGAGATAGGTGGCAAATTTGTATCTAAATTCCTATCCCTAAATTTTGAGCTAGTCTGAAATCAGGCAGCTAGGTTCAAATCTATTATCTAGGTTGGCTTTCAAAGCATGGAAACATTAGAATTCATCATTTATCCAGATGGTCGAGTACAAGAAAAAGTCACCGGTATTATCGGTGCATCTTGTGCTGAGGTGACAGCAGCCATAGAAGCCCAGCTAGGACGAGTGTTGAGTAATGAACCAACCTCAGAGTTTTTCGCCACTAACCCGCAGCAAAATAGTGTGGCGAATACACAAACCGCCCACAGCGAATGGTAAGTTTTCCAACTAGTTAATGTTCATTGATTACAAACCACTATGTCACACTTTAGCCAAATTAAAACACAAATCCGTAATCTAGAATCCTTGAAAGATGCCCTTTCCGATTTGGGAATAGACTGGAAACCTGGACCTTGTGAGGTGCGTGGTTATCGTGGTCAAACTCATGCAGCCGAAGTAACTATTGAACAGCAAAACGGCTATGACATCGGTTTCAGATGGAATGGTCAAGAATACGAATTAGTTGCAGATTTACAATATTGGCAACAAAATCTATCTGTGGACGGGTTTGTCCGTCAAGTAACTCAACGTTATGCTTATCAAACAATAGTCAAAGAAACCACTAAAGTTGGCTTCCAAGTGGCAGAACAACAGCAACAGGAAGATGGTTCTATTCGCCTAGTAGTACAACGCTGGAGTGCGTAATGTCTAATTTGCAGCCGTCGCCACAAGCAGAGGAATATAATCGTTCCGGCTTAGAACCAGAATTAGGGAATTTTCTCCGAGATGTCCCTGAACGTTCTGGTTTAGAACCGGAATTAGGTGGATTGGTGCGGCAAAAAGGCGTTTATGTGGATGAAATTACCTGTATCGGTTGTAAGCATTGCGCCCATGTTGCCCGAAATACTTTTTTTATTGAAGAAGATTATGGGCGATCGCGCGTCATCCGTCAAGATGGAGACATAGAAGAGGTAGTTCAAGAAGCCATAGATACCTGTCCTGTTGATTGTATTCACTGGGTTGATTACACAGAACTTAAAAATTTAGAAGAAGACAGAAAATATCAGGTAATTCCTGTAGTTGGTTATCCAGTAGAACATGGTGTAGCCATTACAGAAAAACGCCGGAAAAAACAAAAGTTAAAAAAATCCAATCCTTAAATAACTTGACAATTTGTATTGATTATGCAGTTAAGCGCTGGTTTTACCAGTGCTTTTATTTTATATCCCACATTCCGCACCCCCCGGTGTCACAATCGGTAATTATGGCTAACGCCACGCTGCGCTATCAGGAGGTAGGGGCGCAGGGCCTGCGCCCATTCAGGAGTATGGCTAACGCTACGCTATCAGCAAACCCTATTTAATTAACTTTGCTCTTTATTTTAGTTAACCTTGTTAAATCTTAATTAATCATATTATAGTCAAATTAAAAATGTTCTTTAATGTTGAAACGTGAACAGGTAAAGACCGTTAAGTTTTCATTCAAGGAGCTTGTGGGGAAGAGAAAATTTGTAGAATGAATAATAAGATTATTTCTGTAACTGTGAAAAAGGGTCTTCAGGTGTGATATGTGTGAATTGGAATAAAATCCGTGCCAATGGAGATTTGAAGGCGTTTTGAACGGTTGTGTTTTGGCGTATAATAAAAGACTGTATTTGGCAAATTAAGCCGGATTTGTGACTCTCGCTGCTGACAAGTTTTGACAACAAAAATTTGTAATTGTTTTGGAAATTGTAATTTTAGGTTCGGGAATCTATGTTAACCAACTCGCAAACCCCCACTATCACAAAAGAATCATCTGATCTTCTCCCTGGAGTTAATGCTCAGGCTAGAGTCAGCCAGTTTATGCAAAATTTGCAGGATGAAATTACCCAAGGTTTAGAGAAATTAGATGGTCTGGGGAAGTTTCAAGAAGATAGTTGGCAGCGTCCAGAAGGGGGTGGGGGGCGATCGCGTGTACTGCGTGACGGAGCAATTTTTGAACAAGCAGGTGTAAATTTCTCTGAAGTTTGGGGTTCTCATTTACCTCCTTCGATTTTAGCCCAACGGCCAGAAGCTACAGGACATGGCTTTTATGCAACGGGGACTTCCTTAGTATTGCATCCACGCAATCCTTATGTACCTACAGTCCATTTAAATTACCGCTATTTTGAAGCAGGTCCAGTTTGGTGGTTTGGTGGCGGTGCAGACTTAACACCTTATTACCCTTTTGCTGAAGATGCACAACATTTCCACGGCACCTTTAAAAAAGCTTGTGATCAACACCATCCCGAATATTATCCTGTGTTTAAGCGCTGGTGTGATGAATATTTTTATCTGAAACATCGAGATGAAACACGGGGAATTGGTGGGTTATTTTTGGATTACCAAGATGGTCAAGGTTCTATCTATCGCGGTCCAGATCCCAATGGGGAAGCAGCGATTTATAGCAATCAGGTAGGTGAATTACCCTCGCGGAGTTGGGAAGATATATTTGCTTTAGTTCAAGACTGTGCTGGGGCATTTTTACCTGCTTATGTGCCAATTGCGGAACGCCGGCACGGGATGGAATATGGCGATCGCCAACGCAATTTCCAATTATACCGTCGTGGTAGATATGTAGAATTCAACTTGGTTTATGACCGGGGAACAATTTTTGGACTCCAAACCAACGGTCGCACAGAATCAATTCTCATGTCTCTACCACCTTTAGTTCGTTGGGAATATGGCTACAAACCAGAACCTAATACTCCTGAAGCCCAGTTGTATGAGACTTTCCTAAAACCTCAAGATTGGATAAACTGGAAACCAAGTCAGGAATAAGCAATGGGTAATGGGTAATGGGTAATGGGTAATGGGTAATGGGTAATGGGTAATGGGTAATGGGTAATGGGTAATGGTAAGGAAGTAAAAAACAGAATATGTTTGTCAATCCCCAATCCCCAGTCCCCAGTTCCCAATTTCCAGTTATTTTTGTTAAATACCATGACAGTAAGTTACACTAACAACTAGATGTCATCTTCTGGACATGAGTTGATACTTCCTCTCATTGCGAGTGTTTGGATTAGCAAATATTAGTAAAAAAGTATCGGTTCAGTGATTAATATAGATCAAAAAACCTGTACGACTGAAGACGGTCATACCATAATGGTATTGACACCTGCTGGTCGTTTAGATATTGCCACTGCTTGGCAATTTCGTCTCAAGCTACAGGAATGTATTTCTAAACACAGTCCTCATGTTGTTGTCAATCTAGGACAAGTAAATTTTATTGATAGTTCCGGGTTGACCTCTTTATTAGCCGGGATGCGTGAAGCTGATAGAATTAGTGGCAGTTTTCGGATTTGTAATCTTCATTCGGAAGCTAAACTTGTGTTTGAAGTTACAATGATGGATACAGTATTTGAAATTTTTGATACCGAAGAACAGGTTTTAAAGACTCCACCCCGGATTTTGGCGAGTCAATAGGATTTATCAGAAAATCCAAAATCCAAAATCTAAAATTGAATGACTTTCACGAATTAGGTCTGATTAGTTCATACTAGAGAAGAGGAATACGTCTTTACTAAAATTTTCTTTGTGAATAACGTCCGTACAGTATCTGATACAAAAAGAACCTTTTACACCCTTCATACCAGGCCAATTAACACTATTTACCGCCGGGTAGTGGAAGAGTTGATGGTAGAAATGCACCTGCTATCAGTCAATGTTGATTTTAGCTACAATGCCATTTATGCCTTGGGCGTTGTCACCACTTTTGACAGCTTCATGGACGGCTACCAACCAGAACAGGATAAAGAATCAATTTTCCGAGCAATTTGTCAAGCTGTGGAACAAGATCCCCAGGGTTACCGACAAGATGCTTCCAGATTGCAAGCTTTAGCTGTCAGTTTACCAGTTAAGGATTTGATTGCTGGTTTGAGTCGGGCAAATTCCCTAGATCAAGATGGGGACTTGCAGCAGCAATTAGAAGCGGTTGCTACCAATTCCAACTTTAAATACAGTCGCTTATTTGGTGTTGGTTTATTTGCATTATTGGTACAGTCAGATCCTGAACTGATCAAAGATGATAAACAAAAGAGTGAAGCACTCAAAGCGATCGCTAACGGGTTAAATATCTCTGAAGATAAACTCATCAAAGATTTAGAACTATACAGTTCCAACCTGGAAAAAATGGCGCAAGCACTCATAGTCATGGCAGATATTTTGACAGCAGATCGCAAAAAGCGGGATGCTTTAAAGTCAGCCTAACTATCAGCACCATCCCGTACCAATAAATAAATTGGGAACGGGATAACCGTGTCAAGAAATCCCCCAGATAGCAAAAAGCCCGCCTAACATCAAAGTTTTTAGCGGGCTAAATAATTATTGAAAATTGAAAATGGAGCTTATGGGAGTCGAACCCATGTCCAAATTGGGTATTAACCCTCCACTCGTTCACAGGTTTAGCCTTTCTGACCCTCAAGGCGGGAATCGCTCATTATCCCGAACGTAGGATGCTCTGATTTAATCTTAGCCTTCAAGCCAACCAGAGAACGCTTGTTGGAGCATCCGTTGGGGGTTAGGTCTTTAATCCTTAACGGAGTCAAATTAAAGACGCTCGAACCTAAAAGAGGTTTCTTAGGCAGCTACTAGAGCTTCCCGACGAGCAAATTTTACGATATTGTTCGCATTTACTTTTTTTTTGAGTCTTTGATTTCCGAGAGATGACTCGCTCTCGACCTGAATCACAGAGTAGCTTTCGCCAACCTGTCGAAACCGTTAAAGCCCCATGTACTTCACACTTTTATTATAGTAGACAATTTTGTAATTTGACAAATAAAAAGTATAGTTAAGATTTGCTGATAAGTAGTGAGACAGAATTAATTATACAATGTTATTGCGTAATCGTTGCCTGGCGTTAGCCATATGGAACGAAGTGAAATGAAGCAATTGCCAGGGTTGTGATTGCTTCCCTGCGATCGCAATGACTGTCAATATTCTTGTCCAATTACTTAGCGTAGCTTGACACTCTCCGGTCTAAAGACGCGGAGATTCTATAGAGAGTTTCAGTCTATATCCCTCAGTTATCCCAGTTTCAGGCACTGCCTTAAATATTTGGGTTCTTGCCCTGATTTCGTTGGCCCTGGCGGGCGAAATCATATCTGACAAGCGTAACTTTCCGAGAGTCCCTCGGTAGCTTTTTATGTCTTTAGTGACAATATAGTTGTATCACGAATATGGATTAAAATCAATGCAGGATTTATCCTGCCTCTAGTACAAAACGGCGTAAATAAACCAACCATTCTAAATCCTCCAAAAGCCTATACTGTCTTCATTTTGACTTTTGACTTTTGACTTTTGACTTCCGCCTTGCGGTACTAGCCTTCATCCCTTGTCTAAAGCCCAAATGTGGCTTCCTGAGTCACCCACATTTTCAAGGGTTTTCGGCGTTCTTCCTTATAAAAAAAAAGAAGTCGGGAATCTCAGATAGAATATTCATCTGTCCCCTTGGTGCATAACTTCCATGACCATATTTGGTGAAAATCCCTTTTCTCCGCAAGAAATAGCCTCAGAAGGCATAAAACCAGAAGAATATACAGAAATCATCCGTCGCTTAGGTCGTCATCCCAACAAAGCCGAACTCGGTATGTTTGGGGTAATGTGGTCAGAACACTGCTGTTATAAAAATTCTCGCCCTTTACTCAAACAGTTTCCCACCACCGGACCACGCATCCTCGTTGGACCAGGTGAAAATGCCGGAGTTGTGGATATTGGCGACGGACTACAATTAGCGTTTAAAATAGAATCCCATAACCACCCTTCCGCCGTTGAACCCTTCCAAGGTGCAGCCACCGGAGTTGGTGGGATATTAAGAGATATCTTTACAATGGGGGCGCGTCCCATAGCCTTATTAAATTCTTTGCGGTTTGGGGATTTGAATGATCCCAAAACCCAAAGATTATTTACGGGTGTAGTTGCGGGAATCTCCCATTATGGTAACTGTTTGGTCGGTGGCGAAACATTTATCTGGAAAGATCAAGAAGGTGTGCATTTTGATACGATTGGTAATTTTGTAGAATCGCGCTTACCTGCTAATGTCCACACTTTAGAGATAGACGATGCTAATGCAGTTACAACCCTGTCCTTAGACCCAGATCAGCATACTGTAAGTTGGCAGCGTGTCCGCCGTATTTTCAAACGTTGTACCCAAAATCTCATGACTATCCGCACCGCTTTGGGGCGTAAGCTGATAGTTACCCCAGACCATCCCATGGTAATTTGTGCAGAAGGTCAATGGGATGTATCCCCAGCACAATCTTTAAAAGTGGGTGATCAAATTCCCATTATCACCGCTTTACCGGAATTAGAACCAGGAGAAAACCAAAACGCACCCCTAGACTTAATTGCTGGTTTAAACCCAGAAGATGCTAGTGGTAAAGATGTTTATGTACAACTACCGGAAAATTGGCAAGTCACGGAAGTTGTGCGGACTGCATTGCGGTTAATTGAACCTTCAGCTACTAATCGTCATCACTATTTAAGCACTGGTAGACTCCCACTTTCTCACTTTTTAGCCCTAGAACTGCTGCTTAACGTTTCCCGCAGTGATATTAGTCTATTCCGACGTGGCAAAGCTAACTATATGCCAGCAGTTATTCAGCCAAATGAATTATTTGCCCGATTAATTGGCTATTTCTTGTCTGAAGGTTGCGTTTCCCAAAATGGCAACACATACAAAATTATTTTCACCTTTGCCCACCATGAAACAGAGTATGTTGAAGATGTAATTGCTGGATTGAAGCAATTAGGATTACGCCCCTGTGTGGAAAAACGCGCTTCTACTATCGCTGTTTATGCAACTTCGTGGTTATTAGGGCATTTCCTCAAAAATGTATGGCAATGTGGAACTCAAGCCAGTAATAAGGCTTTTCCCGCTTGTATTTTTCAATGGTCACAAAATTTGCAGCGTGAAGCCCTGAAAGGCTTACTGCGTGGTGACGGTTCAATGACTACAAAAACTAATGGTAATCATGCCAAAATCAGTTTTGGGACAACCAGCCATCAATTGTTTGAACAAACAGTTATCCTGCTGCAAAGTCAAGGAGTCATGCCCTATATTTATCAAAGACCAGCGGGGGAAGGAGAAATAGAGGGACGTAAGCACATTCACAAACCATTATGGCAATTGGAAGTTAGTAATTTTGCGGGATTAAAAGAATTAGCAACTGTCTTTAGTCAACAGCGCAATGCAGAATTAGCAGTTGCCCTGAATCGTTACAATGGCAGTAAATATTCATTTCCCCGCTTTACTCAGTCTGCGGCAGATGTGGCTGTTGTCAAAATTAAAAGTATCGAATGTCAAGCCGTTGATGAATGTAATGTTTACGATGTGGAAGTAGATCACACCCATCTTTTTGTAACTTCATCTGGGATTGTTACTCATAACTGCGTCGGGGTTCCCACCGTTGGTGGTGAAGTCTATTTTGACCCCGCCTACTCGGTCAATCCCCTGGTCAACGTCATGGCACTGGGATTGATGGAAACGGCGGAAATTGTCAAATCAGGGGCTTCTGGCTTCGGAAATCCTGTGCTGTATGTAGGTTCAACCACCGGACGGGATGGCATGGGCGGCGCGAGTTTTGCCAGTGCGGAATTAACTGATGAATCAATGGATAACCGTCCCGCTGTGCAAGTGGGAGATCCATTTGTCGAAAAGTCCTTAATTGAAGCTTGTTTAGAGGCATTTAAAACTGGGGCTGTAGTGGCAGCACAGGATATGGGCGCTGCGGGTATCACCTGTTCCACTTCGGAAATGGCTGCAAAAGGTGGTGTGGGGATTGACTTCGATTTAGATAAAATTCCGGTGCGGGAATCGGGAATGATTCCTTATGAATACCTGCTTTCGGAATCTCAAGAACGAATGTTGTTTGTTGCCGAAAAAGGACGAGAACAGGAATTAATTGATATTTTCCACCGTTGGGGACTACAAGCGGTGGTTGCGGGGACAGTAATAGAAGAACCCATTGTCAGAATTTGGTTTGAGGGGAAAATTGCGGCGGAAATTCCGGCTGATGCTTTGGCGGAAAATACGCCTTTGTATGAAAGAGAATTATTGACAGAACCCCCAGAATATGCACAAAAAGCATGGCAATGGACAAGTGATGATTTACCTGTTTGCAATGCTGCGGGAATTGAAATTGCGGGAAGTCTGGAAACTTGGAATCAGATTTTATTGACTTTGCTAGATACTCCTTCCATTGCTTCTAAAAGCTGGGTTTATCGCCAATATGACCATCAAGTTCAGAATAATACCGTATTGTTACCCGGTGGCGCTGATGCGGCTGTGATTCGTATCCGTCCCTTAGAAACACCGCAAAATCCAAAATCCAAAATCCAAAATCTAAAATCCGGTGTTGCGGCTACGGTAGATTGTAATTCTCGTTATGTCTATCTTGATCCTTATGAAGGGGCGAAGGCAGTAGTGGCGGAAGCTGCCCGGAATCTTAGTTGTGTGGGTGCTGAACCCATTGCTGTGACGGATAACCTCAATTTTGGTAGTCCAGAAAAACCCATTGGTTATTGGCAATTAGCATCCGCTTGTCGGGGTTTGAGTGAAGGTTGTCGTGAGTTGGGAACGCCGGTAACTGGGGGGAATGTTTCTCTCTACAATGAAACTTTCGACGCGGAAGGTAATCCCCAACCAATTTACCCGACTCCGGTTGTGGGTATGGTGGGCTTGATTCCTGATTTAACGAAAATTTGCGGACAAGGTTGGCAAAATGCAGATGATATAATTTATCTTCTGGGTTTATCAATTCAATCCAAAATCCAAAATCCAAAATCTAAAATGGAATTGGGTGCTTCTGAATATTTGGCAACTATTCATCATACGATCGCTGGTAAGCCGCCTAGAATTGATTTTGATTTAGAACGGCTGGTGCAAAAGGCTTGTCGTGATGGTATTCGCGCTGGTTGGGTAAATTCTGCCCATGATTCGGCTGAAGGTGGTTTAGCTGTAGCGATCGCGGAATCTTGTCTGTCGGGAAATTTGGGGGCGGAAATTAATTTCCCAATTTCTACAAATCACGATTCCCGTTTTGATGAAGTGCTATTTGGTGAAGGTGGGGCGAGGATTTTAGTTTCTGTGAGTCAAGAAAACCAAGAAGCATGGGAATCCTATTTACAGAAAAATCTGCCAGAGAATTGGCAAAAGCTAGGAACAGTATCTAATTCCGGCAATTTAGAGATTTTAACCACAGATCACCAGAAGTTACTCCAGGTTAGTCTCGAAGATATGAGCGATCGCTATTCTTTGTCAATTTCCAAACGTCTCGCCATCTACACCAATACCTAAGCAACAGCAAAAATCAAGGTTTAAACATGAAAATTTACAATTCATCCTCTATCCTTGACCAATTTACGGTACTGTTTTAGTGGATGGTTAAAGATTTGTTAAGAAGTTTTTAACTCTCCCTCAAGCAAGGTGACAGATAGGATTTCTTTACTTTTGACTTTTGACTTTTGATTTTTGATTTTTGAACAACATCCCCACCAGGAGCAATACCAGCATGATTCCCATGAATTCGGATGAGTACCCCCAAATTGCTAACAACCCAATCAATAGTCATGAAGAGCGCCCTGACAAGCCAGAAGAAGCTTGTGGTGTGTTTGGCATTTATGCCCCAGAACAAGACGTTGCTAAATTGACCTACTTTGGATTGTATGCTCTTCAGCATCGGGGTCAAGAATCTGCTGGGATTGCTACCTTTGAGGGTACGCGTGTCCACCAGCACAAAGATATGGGTTTGGTGTCTCAAGTCTTTAATGAAACCATCTTAGATCAATTACCCGGAAATCTGGCAGTTGGTCATAATCGCTATTCCACTACCGGTTCTAGTCGCAAAGTTAACGCCCAACCTGCTGTAGTAGAAACTCGGTTGGGTTTATTAGCACTTGCACATAATGGTAATTTAGTCAATACCGTAAAATTGAGAGAAGAGTTACTCAAAGATAAGTTTAACTTAATAACGACAACCGACTCAGAAATGATTGCTTATGCGATCGCTCAAGAAGTCAACGCTGGTGCAGATTGGGTAACAGGAGCTACCAGTGCCTTTCATCGGTGCGAGGGAGCATTTAGCCTGACTGTTGCTACACCCGTAGGTGTGATGGGAGTCCGTGATCCTAACGGGATTCGTCCCTTGGTAATTGGCACATTAGATAGTGATCCTGTCCGTTACGTTCTCGCTTCCGAAACTTGCGGTTTAGATATTATCGGTGCAGAATATCTGCGTGATGTTGCCCCTGGAGAATTGGTTTGGATCACGGAAACAGGCTTAGAATCATTTCAATGGCATCAACAATCAGAACGCAAACTTTGTATCTTTGAAATGATCTACTTTGCCCGTCCTGATAGCCTCATGCACAACGAAACCCTATACAGTTATCGAATGCGGTTAGGACGGAAAATGGCGGCAGAAGCCCCCGTAGAAGCTGATTTGGTCTTCGGTGTCCCTGATTCTGGTATCCCTGCCGCCATTGGCTTTTCCCAAGCCTCTGGTATAGCTTACGGTGAAGGATTGATTAAAAATCGCTACGTTGGTCGCACCTTTATTCAACCTACCCAAGCCATGCGAGAATCAGGGATTAAAATGAAACTTAATCCCCTTAAAGATGTCTTATTCGGTAAGCGAGTTGTAATTATTGATGATTCCATTGTCCGGGGAACTACTAGCCGCAAACTCGTTCAAGCCTTGCGTGATGCTGGTGTAGCCGAAGTCCACATGAGAATTTCTTCTCCTCCTGTAACTCATCCTTGTTTCTATGGTATTGATACTGATACCCAAGATCAATTAATTGCTGCTACGAAGTCAGTCGAAGAAATAGCCAAGCAATTACAAGTTGACAGTTTAGCTTATTTGAGTTGGGAAGGAATGCTAGAAACAACCAGAGAAGATACTAATAGTTTTTGTTCGGCTTGTTTTACTGGTGATTATCCTGTGGCTATTCCTGAAAAAATGAAGCGTTCTAAATTGATTTTGGAAAAAGCCCTAGTTTAGAAAATTGGGAATATCCAAGAAGTAATTAAATTGGTAATTGATAATTATCAATTACCAATTATTTGCTACAGGTGTAGGGGTAAAGCAAGAGCTTCATTGGTGTCAACTTAAGCTCAAATCCCTACCACATCTCGTTTCTAGTCTCTGACTAGGAATGCAGTTGATGAGGCTCTGCCTCTAATATTATTGAAGACAGAGCCTTCTAGAATTCATTCCCAGTCTCTGACTGGGAATGAGATGGGGTTTTCGGCATTTCCCTTATAATAACTATAAATTTCTATTACAGTAATTCTCGCTCTAATGAAATACAATGGAGGGCGCAGTCCCTCTCAGGTCTAAAGACACGCCCGTTTTCCACTTACCGTGAGGTCTGATGAAGCAAATTAAAATTATTGTAGAAAAGCACTTTGATGGCTATATTGCTTATCCTCTGGGTATTCAAGGAGTTATAGTTGGTGAAGGTGATAGTTACGAAGAAGCTTTAGCATAAAATCAGCAATTCGATGTCATATAGAAGTATTTGGTCAGGAAGTTTTAGAAGATGAATCACCGATTTTAGAAGCTTTTGTTGCTGAAGCTGAGGTAACTATCTAATGCCGCTAATTATCCTAAATATGTGGAAGGTTTTCGCAAGGAAGGAAGAACATTGGCTAAAATATCTCAAAATCATCATCCTAATCAGGATAACCAGGATTAAAGGATGTACAGGATGGTAATTTTTACATGGTTTGTTGGTGATGAAATTTGTATTTGTCTGAATCAGGATAACCAGGATTAAAGGATGTACAGGATAGTAATTTTTACATGGTTTGTTGGTGATGAAATTTGTATTTGTCTGAATCAGGATAACCAGGATTAAAGGATGTACAGGATAGTAATTTTTAGATGGTTTGTTGGTGATGAAAGTTGTATTTGTCTGAATCAGGATAACTAGGATTAAAGGATGTACAGGATGGTAACTTTTAGATAGTTTGTTGGTGATGAAAGTTGTATTTGTCTGAATCAGGATAACCAGGATTAAAGGATGTACAGGATGGTAATTTTTACATGGTTTGTTGGTGATGAAAGTTGTATTTGTCTGAATCAGGATAACCAGGATTAAAGGATGTACAGGATGGTAATTTTTAGATAGTTTGTTGGTGATGAAAGTTGTATTTGTCTGAATCAGGATAACTAGGATTAAAGGATGTACAGGATGGTAACTTTTAGATAGTTTGTTGGTGATGAAAGTTGTATTTGTCTGAATCAGGATAACTAGGATTAAAGGATGTACAGGATGGTAATTTTTAGATAGTTTGTTGGTGATGAAAGTTGTATTTGTCTGAATCAGGATAACTAGGATTAAAGGATGTACAGGATGG
>NZ_JAAVWA010000032.1:0-61782 GCF_017355725.1 Anabaena sp. 54 | reverse complement strand
AATAATATTAGAGGCAGAGCCTCATTAACTGCATTCCTAGTCAGAGACTAGGAACGAGATGTGGTAGGGATTTGAGCGTAAGTTGACACCAATGAGCGACGGCTATTTGATCCCGGTTCTCAATTGTTTGAGTATGCCACCAATACCGACGAAACCTGTATTTCGAGAGAGATTCTTGAGAGCTTTTGGTTCACTGTTGAGGATAATCCGGTTGTAGGCAACAATAGCATCATTCAGCTTATTGATATTTACACTTAGCCCAGCACCGC
Organism: Anabaena sp. 54; assembly: GCF_017355725.1. Taxonomy (NCBI): domain Bacteria; kingdom Bacillati; phylum Cyanobacteriota; class Cyanophyceae; order Nostocales; family Nostocaceae; genus Anabaena; species Anabaena sp. 54. The sequence continues at coordinate 61,513 of NZ_JAAVWA010000032.1, read as the reverse complement.
CTTGAGCAATGACATAAACAGGTTTGAGAGCTTTGGTTCCTGCTATTAGCTGTCCTGATGTTGCTTGGGCTAGGGGCTGATTTGGTAAGGAAGCGTTAGGAGAAACAAACAAACCTGTGAGAGATGTGACTAGTTGTGTTGCTAGTTGTGGGGAAATACCCGCAGCGGTGATACTGTTTGTCAGAGCTACCGCAGCTTGTTGTGACCCAGCACCGCCTGTGACTAGTGAAGCAACGGATTCTGTACCACCATCCCCGCCTGTTGTACCACCTGTTGTACCACCTGTTGTACCATCCCCGCCTGTTGTACCACCTGTTGTACCACCCGTTGTACCGCCTGTTGTACTAAGAGTCTGAACAATAGCAGCAGCCAACTGATTCACAGCAACCTGGACTTGTGGTGCAAGAGTCATCACAATAGTATTTGGCGTTGCACCTTCTGTCACAGTGACGCTAGATGAAGTTGATTCTACGGTCGCTACTGATATCGGAACTGTTGCAGTTGTGTCACCACCTGTAGTTGTGTCACCACCACCTGTAGTTGTGTCACCAGTTGTAATAACCGCCGACGTAGTACCTGTTGTGGAAACACCAGTTGTAATGGCGGTTGAAACACCAGATATGATGGGAATGGTGATAGAAATTCCTGTTGCTGTTGTTGCTGTTACTGCCGGTGTTGTTGTTCCTCCTATCGTTGTTGTTGTTGGTGTTGTTGTCGTTGTTGTTGGTACGGCAAACCCACTAGTTTGTGAAGCACCAGTAGCAGCGCCAGCATCAACACCGGCTGAACCTTTACTGGGACTGAAACTCTGGGCTTTGTTTGGTAACTGCCAAGCAAATAACAGCAGAGGACTCAAGCTGAGGGCAAAAATGAGATTTCTGGTTTTCAACATGATGATTATCTAAAATATGGAACTGTTTGACAATTGATGCTATAGTCGCTGATTCCCTGGATATTTTTTGGCTATAATATCCCTTAAAATCTTTATATACAAGGGTTTCAGGTTTATCGCCACGCTACTCTATCAGCAAGCCCTATTTAGGCAAGAAATTGAAACCATAACCTATACTTAGCGCAAATGTTGTACCGCCTACACTGTTATCTGTGAGATCCGCACCTTGGAGTGTAATTGTTAAGGGTAACGTAGGTACAGGCACGAAAGAAGCGCCAAGGTTTAAGCCAACTCCACTCCAGCCGAAGCCCACACCGACTTGGGGATGAACTTGCACACCTGCTCCAGCAAATACACCAGTACTGGCGTTACCTTGCCTAAAGTCACCACCTCCAACCCCCAGGGAGAATGAGACGGGCATTTTATTCACAGCATCATTAGGCTTTAAAAGAGAGTAAGTTGTTACCACACCATAGACACTGGAAGGCCTGATCTCTTCAACACTGGCCTTGGTCTGATACTGGGCAAAGGCTTTCCAGCCAGCAGCTACACCAACTTGATTGGTTCCTTTCGCGTAGACAATGCGGTGAGCTTTTAAGTCAAAGGTGCCATTAGCACCAAAGTTTTTGATACTACCGTTGTTGAAGGATAATTCTAGACCAACTAGTTTCTGGGAATTCCCTAAACCAAAACCGACGCTAGTGCTTCCGTCTATGTCATTTATAGAGTTACCTCTATTACCAGCGGTTGCTGCTGATGCTCCCACAAACGCATCACCCATGTTAGCGCCGAAGGCACTGGGAGCAGCAAAACTGAGTCCAGGTGGGTAGGTTTGTTTAGGTGCTACTATTTTAACTTTGATGAGGGGTTCAACTAGTAGCTCTTGGCGGATTTTATTAATATCGTCCGGATTGCTGTCCGCTGTTTGTGCAATTAGTTGTGGTTGTTGTTGCTCAGAAATAGATTCAACCTTTGGTTCTAATTTGGCGGCTGTGACTACTTTATCTGTGATTAATTCACTGGGCTGATTTTCAGTTACTATGTCATCTGCCGCAGATGCGGAATTAACCGAAATGGTGGTGGTTAGCAGCAAACTTGGTAGGGTTAGTAATAAACCCAAGTGGCAAAAGCGTTTGTAGTGATTAATTAGTATAAGAGAATGCTTTTTCATCTATATCACTCCTCACAAGATGTTATTCAGTGGCAACAATCCATGCCCCTGTATACAGCTATACAAGATAATTTTTGAATTTGACTGAATTAAGTAGGTGGATGTGAAATATACTGCGAACGGTTCATAGTTTAACCAAATATGAAACCCCTCTGGTAAACCTCTCCCTAACCCTCTCCTAAGAGGAGAGGGAAAAGGAATAATATTTAATACTGGAGAGGCTTTGAACTGGTTCTTTGTATGATAAAAAAGTCCAGCTTCTAGCCGTTTTGAGTATAACCAAAATGTGTAACGATATGTAAATTCACCTCGATGGGTTATTATCGTTGAGTTTTAGCCATTTCAAAAAACGAAATATATTTTGATTTTCCTCCGCCCAGGTACTTAATATTCAGACGAAATACTAACTATTTTGCATATATATCTACAAAGGACTTGACCACACACTTTTTATTGTACAGGAAATGTAACTTTAAAGGCAAGCTTTACATAAGTAAATATTTTCTTTAAATTAACTACGAGTTTTTAAATATATATAAGCTAATATTAGGCTGTAGCAAATTACTACAGCGCAGGATGTGAAAAATTGGGGAGAGTTTTTTGTAAGGGTGACAAAATAGCAGTTCTGGATTGTTTTCTCAGGAAATACTCTCAATAGTTCTTACAATTTAACTTGTGCTAAATGACTGCGGGGGTTGTAAGTGCGGATAGCCCGAATTTTTTCATAACATTCTCGTTCTTGGGGGGTGAGGTCTTTGGGGGGAGCGATCGCTACTTTGACAAATTGATCACCACGTCCACCTTTAGCTATAGGCCAGCCCTTACCACGTAAGCGCAGAGATTGACCAGAACGAACTCCCGCAGGTAGCTTAACACTGACATGACCATCGGGTGTAGGTACATCTATCGCTGCACCTAATGTGGCTTCATCAGGGGTAATTAAGACTTCGCAAACCAGATTGTCCCCTTCTATTTGGAAAAAAGTATGGGGTTGTAATTCTACCTTTAAGTATAAATCTCCCCGTTGTTGACTCATGGGGTTAATTTGGCCTTTTCCTTTCACCCGTAAACGAGTCCCAGTTTTAGCACCACCAGGAATACGCACATCAATAGTTTCGTTTCCTAAACTAAAGCGTTTTTGAACACCGGAAAATGCTTCTGCAAAAGTTAAAATAATTACAGCTTCTGTATCTTGTGTGCCACCAGTACCGCTATCTGGAAAACCAAAATCGTTAAAACCGCCACCTGGTCTACCGGAAGGAGTCCGATAAGAGTAACTTTGTCGTCCGCTGCGAGGACTTGCACCACCAAATAATTCGTTTAAGAAGTCATTAAAACTGCCGTATTGACCAAAATCAACTCCGCCCATATCCCCAGGACCACCACCGGGAAAACCTTGACCGGCTTGTTTCCAATATTGACCAAATTGATCGTATTTTTTGCGTTTATCTGGGTCTGATAATACTTCGTAGGCTTCATTAACTTCTTTAAATTTGGCTTCAGCCTGTTTGTTATTGGGGTTAACATCAGGATGAAATTTACGGGCTAGTTTGCGAAAAGCTTGTTTAATTTCTTCTGAAGTGGCGGTTTTACTAATTCCTAACATTGCATAATAGTCTTTAAAGTCGGTTGCAGCCATCTACTAGCCTCCTATATAAGTTTACGTGGCGTTGCTGATTAAGGGTATGAATTTTAGTCTCACGCAAAGGCGCAATCACGCTTCGTGATCTCGAAGAGTAGACGCAAAGGTAAGATTTTTAAAGGTTCAATTTGGAAATTTCATACCTCGATTCAGCAACGCCGTTTACGTTATGTTTTTCTAACTTTTATTTGGTCTAATCTCAGATAAAAAGACCCTGACATTAGACTAACAAATCATTCCTATGATCAAGTGTGGTTCTTGCTGAATGGGCGATCGCAATTCCCGTACTTCTGCTATGATTAAAAGAATATAAGCTCATCTATTCCTTCTTCTACACTAGGGGGAGCATCCTGGAGTTGACGGTGCATTCGGAGAATGATATCTTGGGGAACTTGGCGAATCCGTCTTTGATTTCGGGCCAAACATAGCCAAACTGGAGTTTTTACCCAAACCCCCATGATATAACTAAAGCCACAATCACGGGCGAGAGTAATTACTTCCCGACGATTTTTCCTTTGGGCGTTGGTAGCATCAAAAATCACTTCTTGATCTGCGGTTATGGCTTGCTGTAATTGCTGTTCCAGTTCGCGCCAAATTAGCAGCCAGGGTCCTTGAATTGCTTCTGAGCCAAAAAGCTGCCCTCGGATAGCATCTGTGGAAATTAGCTGCATCTGAGGGCATTCTGTCAATAATTGTTTTGCTAAGGTTGATTTACCGCTACCAGGAAGACCAATTAGCAAAATTAATTTAGTCATAGGGAATAGGGAATAGGGAACAGGGAACAGGGAACAGGGGACAGGGGACAAGAAAGATAAATCATCCAATTACCAATTACCAATTACCAATTACCAATTACCAATCACTACTAACTAAATGATTGTACCATCAGGAATTAAAGCACCCTTGAGAACAACGACAATGCCGCTACGGATATAGAATCCTTGCTTTTCTCTTTCTGCTTCTTGGATGTTGTCTTTGTTGATAATTTTCACATTGTGACCAATGCGGGCATTTTTATCAATAATGGCACGGCGAATAATGGTGTCTGTACCAATACCGACGGGAACATCATCTTGTTCTAAACTGCATTGTCTTTCTACAGATGGTTGGTAATAGTCAGCACCCATGATCAGGGTTTCTTCGATTACCGATCCTGATTCTATCCGCGATCGCACTCCCAAAACTGAATGTTGAATCCGACAATCTTTCAAAATACAACCGTCGCCAATCATGGATTCTGTGATTTGGCAATTCAACAGTTTAGAGGGGGGTAAGTAACGAGCGCGAGTATAAATCGGTGCTGCTTCATCGTAGAAGCTAAAGGGGGGTAGGGGTTGCTTAGTCAGGGCTAAATTAGCCTCATAAAAAGATTCAATTGTCCCAATATCTTCCCAATAGTCGTCAAATAAGAAGGCTTGAACGTTGTGATCCTTCGCTGCATCAGGAATAATTTCCTTACCGAAATCAGTCCGTTCTAAAGATTCTTTTAGCAACTTAATCAAAACATCTTTTTTAAAGACATAAATCCCCATTGAGGCGATATATGGCTGTAATGCAGCTTGTTCCTTTGTCAACCCCAAAATGGTGGTATCAACACGCATTTGTGCTAAAGCTTCACCTTTGGGTTTTTCGCTAAAGTCAATTACCCTACCTGAATCATTAATTTTCATCAAGCCAAAGTCTGAGGCGCGACGATCATCCATAGGAATTACAGAAAGTGTAATATCAGCATTGGTATCTCTGTGACGCTGGATAAATTGTCGGTAATCCATGCGGTAAAGATGATCACCGGAAAGAATCAGAAATTCTTCTACATCCCACTCTTGTAACATCCAGATGTACTGACGCACAGCATCAGCCGTACCTTGGAACCAGTTGGGGTTTTCTGGGGTTTGTTGTGCTGCTAACACTTCCACAAACCCATCGCTAAACCCACTGAAGTTGTAAGCACGGGCGATGTGACGATTCAGAGAGGCTGAGTTAAATTGAGTGAGGACGTAGATTTTGAATATTTCCGAATTGATGCAGTTGCTAACAGGTATATCTATTAGACGATATTTCCCTGCTACTGGTACTGCTGGTTTGGCGCGGAGTTTAGTTAACGGATAAAGCCGGGTACCCGCACCCCCACCCAGAATAATTGCTAAAACTTTTTTCACAAAATTTCTCCCAACTGCCTTTCACTCTCATCTACAGTTTAGGACTGTATGTAACAACTAATAAAGGGGGATCAAAGAATCTTAGGGATGAATTTTTGAGATGGTAGTAAATTAGCCAAAATAGAACTTATGTACTATAGTAGTGGGTGGCAGGAGAGTCTAAATTTATAGTTGAAGCAGTATTGCCAATATGAACATTTTGTGCTACTTTTAAGTAGCAATTTACCATTAAAGTTATCATGTTTCAACAACTATCACTATTTGAAGATAGAAATACTCATATTGCTAACTGTTTTTATAGAAGCATTGAGGAGTCTGGTTTTAACTATCAAGAAATTGATATAGGTGATATCACATTTAAAGCAGGACAAACAGAGTCAGTACATAGATGGTATCGGTTGACCCCTAGCTATTCGCCAAATTTAGTTCGCTTTTTTATTGATATATTTAAAATTAGTAAAGATGATTTTGTCGTTGATCCATTTAGTGGTAGAGGCACAACAGTTATTGAATGTCAGAAGCATGGAATTAAGGCTATGGGAATTGAGATTAATCCTCTACTTCAGCAAGTGGGAAATAAGTCGTTACTATGGAATATTGATAATACGCATTTAATTAATATTTATCTTGAAGAAATATTTGATACGATTAAAAAATATCAGACATTTTCACTAGAAGATGTTATTGAGATATTCAATACCAGAGTTCCAATTATTCATAATGTCTTTCGTTGGTGGAAAATTCATGTGTTAAAGAATTTGATTATTTGCCGTGAGATAATGAATCAGGAAAAATATAATCCTATTTCTGAATATATCTGGTTGTCTTTGAATAAAGCGTGTTTAGATTGTGCAAATATTCATAGAAATCATCCAACTATTACATTTGATGATAATCATCAGAGGGAGATAGATGTTTATTTGGAAATTAGTACAAATCTCCAGAACATAAAGGAAGATTTGATCAAGCTCAATCAAAAGCAAATATTATTTTCAAATTTTAACTCCATTATAGTCGGTAATTCCACAAACAACTTACAAAATAAGATTATTAATCGTTCTATAGATTTTGTAATTACTTCACCTCCCTATCCAAACCGTTATAGTTATGTTCATCAAACCAGACCTCAATTGCATTTCTTAGAACTATTAGAAGATATTAGTGAAGCTACGGAAATAGATTTACAAGCAATAGGTGGAACATGGGGTAGAGCGACTTCAATTTTACAAAAGGATTTAATTATAGTTCCTGATGAGATTAAGCCATATCTTTCTTACTATGATGAGCTTAAAAATCAAAATATCTTGATGTGTAATTATGCCACCAAATACTTTATTGATTTGTGGAAACATATAAAATGTTTAAAACAGAGCGTATCCAGAAATTTCCAGGGTGTTTATGTTGTGGGTAATTCTAGGCTCTCAAATGTAGAGATATTTACAGAGGTGATTTTGGGGCAGCTTTTTCAACACGAGGGTTTTGAAGTTGAGAAAATAATTTCCTTTAGAAAAAGAGGTGGTAAAAAACGTTTGTATGAAACAGCAGTATGTATTAAAAATTAGAGAAAATATTATCTATCTCTTTTTTCAAAGATTCTGAATTTCTCTGAAGAAAATTATAAAGATCGAAACCAGTAATAGTATGAACTAAATTAAAACTGTTTATTCCTTCATAGAGTTCCCAACTCTTTGATAATCTAAGTACAGGGCTTTTTAAAGATGTATTGCAGAAAATTAACATTACAGGGAGAATTTGATATGATTTCAAAGCTAAGGACGTATCATAATCAGCCTGAATTCTTTTAGAGTCACCAATTTGATAGCATGAACGGACTTCAAATCCTATTCCTTCATGTTGAATCCAATTTTGAGGAATATTTTGGTTAAACTTATTTTTTCTTATTAATCCATCAATGGATCGATCTTGCTCACGCTCACCAATTTTAATATTGACACTAAAGTGTAATTCATTCTCATTTAAGCCAAAACTCTCTTTTAATAAATAGGCAAATAAATTCTCATACATATCACCAAGTTTGCGATGTAAAGAAGTTACAAGATTTCCTCCTACTCTGGCAATAATGTATCTTTCGTCATCTAAACCTACAGAACCAAAGGCAGGATCATTAGCTATGAATTGCTGAAATTCTTCTCTGTTATTGACACCATCATAGCTCTTGTAAGGGTTAAATTCTGAAACTTTTCTAATATTTCCTATAGCTATATTCAGTAACTCATCTTCATTTATCATTTTGTGTTTTCTCCATTTTCTATTGGATTATCAAACAAATCTTTAGCTGTAACTTGAAGAGCATCAGCTAAACGAAAAATATTCATTAAACTAATATTTCGTTCACCTCGCTCTACAGCACCAATATATGTACGATGTAAGTCAGATTTTTCAGCCAATTCATCTTGGGAAAGTTTTAAACTTTTTCTGAAATAGCGAACTCTGATCCCAAAAGCGTCCATTCTAGCATCCATATTTAAAAAATGTGTGCTTCAATAGAGTAAACATTTTACCTCATCAAAACCAAATTATTATATAATTTTATCTGACCTTGACTCTGGTTATAAAAAATTATGGCTTTCAATTTAGACCTGATTTAGCTCATTTCCTTTACCCAGAAATAGCGATGGCGCGATCGCATCCAGACTCTTTAGCTTGACAAAGAGCATCATCGGCACGTTTTAGTATCACTGTGTCGGTTTTATCATCAGATTGATAGGCAGTTACGCCAATACTGATAGTAATTTTCATGGGTTGAAAGGTAGTATCTATCTCTAAGTTACGAATTTGTTCACATAGATGTTCAGCTATTTCCATCGCTTTTTGTAACGTTGTCGCTGGTAAAATGATCATAAATTCCTCACCTCCCCAACGCCCTACTGTATCTTCATTGCGTAACCACTTAACTAACAGTTGAGATATTTCTTTTAATACTTGATCACCAATGGGATATCCATAGGAATCATTAACAAATTTCAAGTGATCAATATCAATTACTAAAAGTGAAAAAGGTTCTTTGTAAGATTGAGTTCGTTGAAATTCTTTTTTCAAAATTGCTAAAATGTTGCGTCTATTGGCAATTCCAGTTAAGGGATCAGTATTTGCTATTTTTTTCAATTTCTGACTTAATATTTTCTGTTTGTTTAAAGCAATTCTTAATTTATTCTCAATTTGATTGCGTTCACTTACATCTCTCATAGAAACAATTGAGACTTTTTGATCTAACCATTCAGTTTTACCAACGGTAATTTCTGCCCGTCCGAGAATTCCCCGAGAACGAATAATATCAAGTTCTGCAACTTTTCCTACTACAATTGGTAGTCCCAATTCACGATTAATTAAATCGGATAATGATCTATCAAACATTTGCGCCGCAGCCGGATTAGCAAATTTTACAACTCCTGCTTCATCAACAATTAAAATTCCATCTTTGATATGAGTAACGATGGTATTGAGTTTATTTTCACTTTGTTGTAACTGTCTAGTTTGGCGTTTTAGTTGAATATGTGTCCGCACACGGGCTAATAATTCTGTAGATCGAAAAGGCTTGGTTACATAGTCAGCCGCGCCCTTTTCAAAGGCTTCTAATAAATGTTCTTCTTCGTGACTAGCAGTCAGAAATAAAATTGGTATATGATGATAATCTGGATTTTTCTTAATTTGTTCGCAAACTTCCAAGCCACTCATTTCTGGCATCAATAAATCTAATAAAATTAAATCTGGTTGAATTGCTTGAAGACGTTGGAGGGCTTCTTTTCCACTTAAAGCATAGGTAATGGAATAACCTTGTGTTTCTAGGGTTCTTCCTAAAACTTGAATATTTTGAATCAGGTCATCAACAATTAATATTGTACAATCTTGGGGATTAAAAGCAATTTTTTCCATTATTTATATAACAGGGAATAGGGAACAGGGAACAGGGAACAGGGAACAGAAAATCCAAAAGAGGTTTTGGGAAATTTTCGGTTTGAAAAAGTGAATTAGGTGCAAGGAATTAGCATGGAAACCATTAAAAACCTATCACTTTTCAGATTCGAGGCTATTCTTATCTCCTGATAATTCTTCCTTCTGACTCCTGACTCCTGACTCCTGACTCCTGCTGTATATTTGTAGAATTTATAATAATGTTCTATGGTAGCAATTTTTGTAACTTTTTGCTAATTTGTGGGAAATTAGCAGCGGTGTCAGCCAAATGAGCCAAATCAAAGGTATCAATTTGGGTTTTTAGCGTATTAGCGTATTCTATCAAATCAGGACATTTATACTGTTCTCCCCAATTTTGCAATCGCAGCGCAAAAGCTCGTAATTGGTCAATTAGGAGGGTTTGGTGTAAGGTTTTCCAGACAGATGCTTCTTCCTGTTGTAATAATTTTATCAGTTCTGGTAACTTTTCTAAGGACTGGGGCGACATTGGGGAAATGATGGTTTGTGTCTGGGAAGTAGATTTTAACTCTACTGATAACTGGGAGGGAAATAAACGTTGCAACTCACTAAAAAGATCCTGACGACTAACTGGTTTGCGGAGAAATCCTTGAGCTAAGGGTTGTAATTCTTCAAAGTCCTGTTCTTGAATGGAAGCTGTGACGATGATTACACAAATATCCGCTGTTGAGGGATTTTGCTTCAGGGCTTGTAGAACGGTGATTCCATCCATTTGTGGCATGACCAAATCTAGTAATATCAGGTCAGGATGATGTTTAATGGCTAATTTAAGAGCGATCGCCCCATTGTCTGCCATGATAATTTGGTGAGCAGTAGCATTAAAATAGGCGAAGAGCAAATCTCGGTTAGATTGTACGTCATCAACAATGAGAATTTTCAGAGCCGGAAATTGACTTAAATCATGATTTTGTGGGGTTAATGATGGTGAAATTGCTGTGGTTTGAGTGACTGTAATTTCGGGAAATATTAAGGTGAAGGTGCTACCCTGTTCTAACTCACTTGTTACCTCAACTGTACCACCCATCATTTGCGTTAGACGGCGGCTAATAGTTAATCCTAGCCCGGTTCCGCCGTACTTGCGATTACTTTGTCCTTGACTTTGACGAAAAGCATCAAAAATCAAAATTTGATCACGGGGAGAAATCCCAATTCCTGTGTCAGCAACAGAAATTTCTAAATGGGCGTTATTCTGAATATTAGGGTTAATGCGGCTATGGACACGGATGGTAATACCACCTTTTTCGGTAAATTTAATCGCATTACCGACGACATTCACGAAAATCTGCCGCAACCGGACTTCATCAATATATATTTCGACGGGAATGGATTCATCAACGTGGAGATTTAAAAATAATCCTTTTTCCTGCGCTCTTTGTAAGAACATTTGTTGAATGTCTTTGAGAAGTGAGGGAAGATTCACAGATTCATAGTTGAGTTTGAGTTTCCCAGCTTCAACTTTGGACAAATCTAGGATATCATTAATTAAGGTAAGCAAAGTCCGACCATTGGTTTGAATGGCTTGGAGATAACTTTGGGCTAAGTCGTCACTGACAAGGGTTTGTAATAGTTCGGAGAATCCTAAAATAGCATTCATGGGCGTGCGAATTTCATGGCTCATGTTGGCGAGAAATTCACTTTTGGTGCGACTGGCGGCTTGAGCTTTTTCGGTGGCTGCTTCTAGGGCTAAGTTTTGTTGAGCAAGTTCTATTTGTCGCTGTTCAGCCTGTTGTAGAAGTTTAGCATGAGCGATCGCAATTCCCACTTGAGCAGCTACGGCTTCTAACAGGGCAATGTCTTCAGTAATCCAATGACGTTGGTAATTACACTGATGTAAACAAATCAGCCCGTTGGCTTTTCCTTGATAGGATGTGCGAATTGCCAATATTGATTTTAGACCAATTTTTTGAGAAGTTTCTATGCTGGATGATACCAGTGGATCAGTAAATACATTATCTATAATAATCGCTGTATCTTGCTGAAGGATTTGATGAATTTGGGGATTACCGGCAATAGGTCCTAGGACTCCTTGAAGGGAAGCAATATCACCGCTCAAGTATTCTGCTACTATTGGTAGATGTTCCGTTGGTTCAAGTTCGTAAGTATGCAGGAAACAACGATCTACTCCAAAGGCTTCACCAATGCGGTTTGCGGAGGTTTCAAAGATTTTTTGGGGTTCGAGACTTTGGCGAATTTCGTCGGTGATTTGTTTTAATAGTCGTTCTCGCTGCACCTGTTGTTCGAGAATCTTTTCAGCAGCTTTGCGATCGCTAATATCAACTAAATAGCCTACACACTCTAACGGCTCATTTTCTTGATCCCTAATTAACCGCAACTGAGCAAAAAACCACCGATAGTCACCATCAGCGCAGCGTAACCGATATTCTAAGGAATAGGTATTATCAAATTCTAACCTATTTAATCCTGCTAACACCCGATTTCTATCTTCGGGATGGATATAATCATACCAAAATCCAGTTTCATCTAAAAATACTTCAGGAGAATAGCCAAGAATCAACTGCACGTTATCACTAATAAAGGTAGCTCGATAATCTCTAGTAGGTTGACAACTAAATAAAATAGTTTGGCTAGAGTTCATTAAAGCTCGTAATCTTTCTTCACTTTGGAGCAAAGCCATTTGTGCTTGTTTGAGTTCGGTAACTTCCACAACTACCGCACTGACAGCCTTACCCCCATCAAGTTGATTAACAGGATAATAACTAGCAATCCAATGTCTTTGGATATTTGGTTGTGAAGGTGTAAACCCAGAAATCTCTATATTGCGAATTGGTTTTCCTGTTGTTAATACCTGATCTAAAATCGGTTCAACCCGATTGGCTAAATCTGGTAATACTTCTCGGAGTTTTTTACCAATATGTGCATTGGCTGGTAAACCATTAATTTCCGCCATTGCTTCGTTAACTCGCACAAAGCGGAATTCTTCGTCATGAAGTACCAACCCCACAGGATTTGTATTATAAAGTTTTTCTAATTCCTCCGTGCGACGTTGTAGAGCTTCCTGGACTTGCTTAATTTCATTAATATTTACAAAAGTAATGACCACACCATCGGCTTGTCCATCATCTCTGAGATATGGATATAACCGCATCAACAAATGATTTTCTGTATTATTAATTCTTACTTCTTGTTCAATGGGGCGTTCTGTTTCCACTACCCGCTGTAATAGTTCCAGCAGATTGGGACAATTCATATTATGGGTAATATGCTGAACCGGACGTTCGACATCAGTTTCTAACAGGTTAATAGCAGTTGTAGCTGCGGGAGTAAATTTACGAATTCGCAATTCTCTATCTAGGAAAATTACGCCAATTTCACTACTTCGCAGCAAATTATCCACGTCGTTGGATAATTCTAATAATTGACGAATTTTCGTTTGATATTCTGTATTAACTGTATATAGTTCTTCGTTAACGGAATGTAGTTCTTCATTGGTACTTTGCAACTCTTCATTAGAAGCCAAGAGTTCTTCATTAGTGGCTTGTTGTTCTTCGTTAGTAGTTTCTAATTCTTCAATTGTGGCTTGGAGATTTTCTCTGGTTTGCTGTAATTCGTATTCTAAATCAAGAATGCGTTGGGTTGCTTCCGCGTCTTGCTGAAAAGCTTCAGGACGGTTGGGTAAAGAAGGACGTTCTTCATTTTCAATAATCAACATGAAGAAGTCTGTCATGCGGGTATCTCCCGTATGATAGGTAACTTCTAAATTGACACTACGAATATTATTGCCCTGATTTAAGTGAATATTACCGTAAAGAACAGTTTTTCGTTCGCGTTTGGCACGATGTAGGGCAGTATTAATAGGTAATTTTAGGGTAGTTGGGACTAAATCAGCGATCGCTCTGGTCATTTGTCCTTCTGGGACTTGCATAATCTGTACCATATCAGTAACGACGTGAAATAGTTCCAAATCATCATTAACTAACAAACAGGTACATTGTCGGCGGCGGACAAAAGCACTAAAAGCCGCACCCAAAGCTGGATCAAATTGCACTGTCCCCCGTCTAGTTTGACTAGGACGAGCGACAACGGGAGTTATATATTCTAAATTTTGATTCAGAATCGGTAAACGCACATTTCGCCGCTTTTGATAAATTTTAAACTTCTCATACAGGGGACTAAATTCTTCAATTAATTCCCCTGGTGTTTCCGCTGCACCCAACAACAAAATACCCTTGTGCATTAAGGAAAAATGCAGCATTCTCATTACGTGCTGTTGCAAAACTGGCTGCATATATATCAGGACATTACGGCAGCTAATCAGGTGCATTCGCGTGAATCCGGCATTTTTCGCCAAGTTGTGGGGAGCAAAAATAATCATTTCCCGCAACGCCCGCGACACATGAAAATTCCGGTTACGGAAGGTAAAATATTTTTCTAAGCGTTTACGAGAAACATCAATACTAATACTTTCAGGATAAATCCCTTCGGCGGCTTTACTTAAAGCGGCTGCATCTATATCTGTGGCGAAAATTTTCACACTCAGTTGTTTACCTAAACGGTTGATGACTTCATCCATCAAAATCGCCATAGAATAGGCTTCTTCCCCGGTAGCGCAAGCTGTCACCCATACCCGCAACTGTTGACCATTTTCTAAGGGGCTAATTAATTCGGGTAAGACTTCTTTATCTAAGTATTCCCAGGCTTCTGAATCCCGGAAAAATCTTGTCACCCCAATCATTAAATCATCGCGTAGCAGCGCCCGTTCCTCGCTGGAGGTAGTTAGATATTGTACATATTCATCTAAGAGATTATGCCCACTTAGGGAACAACGGCGGTAAATGCGGCGGCTGAGGGTGCTGGGTTTATAATAGGAAAAATCGAGCTTTTCGTATTGATTAAGAATTTGAATAATGGCGCGGAGTTTCTCTGATTCTAGTTCTGGAAGTAATGATTCCCCTGGACTTGCTCCTTGGCGCTGCATTTGGATGATTTCATAAATCGTCCTTGCCATTTCTGCCGGTGGTAACACTTGATCTACAATACCTGTAGCGATCGCACTTTGGGGCATCCCATCAAATTCTGCTGTTCCTGGTGACTGGACAAAGGTTAACCCACCGGACTCGCTAATGCTTTGTATCCCCCTTGTGCCATCACTTCCCGTTCCTGAGAGAATCACAGCCATTGCTTGCTCACCATGATCTCTTGACAGAGAATCGAGAAAAATATCAATGGGGAAATTCGGTTGTTGTCGCGGCGGTTCGCTTTGCTGAATTAACTCTAATATCCCATCATTAACAACTAAATTATTCTGAGGCGTAATTAAATATACTGTATTCGGTTCAATCTGCATTCCGCTTTGTACCCGCTTCACTGTCATGCGAGTGCGCCGTTCTAGCAGTTCTTTCATTAAACTTTTAAAGTCTGGAGACAAGTGTTGGACTACAACGAAGGCAGCACCACTGTCTGCGGGCATATTATCAAAAAACTCTTCTAATGCTCGTAGTCCTCCCGCAGAAGCTCCAATGCCAACTACAAAGCAATGGGTCTTAGTCTCTTCAGACACTACTTATAAACTCCTAATTTTATTTGTTAACTATTGTATAGCACCAAAAGATAAATTACTCAATTTTGTGGGATGGGCATCCTGCCTGTCCTTGACCATAACATCTGCTCAAAGTCTCGAATACCGTCCATGATTCGGTAATATTTGGGATTACTTTGAAATAACCAATATGCCATTATTTTTTTCCTTGAGAAGTTGGTCGGGTGACGGGGGCGATCGCCTATTCAAGTTGGCTAAACTGTGGTAGCGAATTATATTCGCCAAATTTTTTAACCTTAATCTATTATTTTTCATCCTCTTCCCAATTCAAAATTTTTGAATCTAATTGTTTCAGGGTTTCTTTCACTGTATTGTCTAATGTATGACGGTCATACCCCTGGCTTGATTCTGCTTCGATTTCAATGGTAATTTTGATGTTGGATGCTCCTGCTTGAAGTGGTGTAATTACACCACGAACTAGATTAGATAGTTTACTCCAAGGTAAATCTGCTTTAAATTTGACTTTTTTAACTTTAGTTT
This sequence comes from Anabaena sp. 54, assembly GCF_017355725.1. NCBI lineage: Bacteria > Bacillati > Cyanobacteriota > Cyanophyceae > Nostocales > Nostocaceae > Anabaena > Anabaena sp. 54. The sequence continues at coordinate 45,661 of NZ_JAAVWA010000032.1, read as the reverse complement.
GAGTTTTTGCTTCACTGGAAGGATTGACATTATAAGTTCCAGATGGAGTTTCAACTTTGCCAGGATTTACTAGAGGATTTTCAACCGTTGAATTACCTGATGAAGTTTGACTTATATTTTCTGGTGTTTTATTACTATGAGAATCTGAATTATTATTTGAATTATTATCAGATTGAGTTTGTAACTGTGTTTTTTCTGCTTGAGCAGGTTCAGGACGTACTAAAATAGCTGCTAATGTCACTTCATGAAGATTATCTTCATAATAAAGTTTTTCATTAAATCTAACACCAAATTTACCTTCTTTAACTCCTATTTTCACTGCTTCTAAAATGACTAATTCATTTTCTAATAACGGTTTCTGTCCAGGAGTTCTGAGAAAGTTATTATAAATATCTTGTAAACTTTTCTCAGTTTCATTAGCACTTAATCCCTTTAAAAGTACATTTGGTGCAATCTTAGAAATAATATGGCGTTGATTTTTGATGTGATTTTCTATCCGTTCTAGCCAAGAATTACCTTCTACTTTTGTAGCTGTACTAAAATCATTATAATCTATAGTATTTTGACCACACCATGCTAGATGACGATAAGCTACAATCAAACCGTTTACTGTGTCTTTTTTCGCTTGGCTCAGTTTGTCCTGTAAATCAGTTTTAGATGATAATGAAAGAGTCTTTTTCAGGTCTTGATCTTCTGTGATAGCACTTAAAGCCAAATAGCGTTTTAGGTGCTTTTCTAGTGTTACATAATTAGCAGCATCTACAATTACTAAAAATACTGTGTTTTTATAAATGCGAAAAGATGTATTGCTAAATAATTCTTGGGTAAATTTCTCAGTCTCTTCATCTCCCTTTTTATAATTAGGATGTAAAATCACTAATTTAAACTTAGTATGAGCAGGAATATCCTGAGACTCTTTCCAAATATGGGTTTCAAAAAATTTACTTTTAGGCTGTTCTTTGATTAATTCCCGTAATTTATCTGTAATTTGTTCATCATCAATTAATTGCTCCCTATCAACAATAACTCGGTTTAGATTGGGTTCATTTTTAAAACTATAAAGAGGTTTTTCTTCATGAAAATACCAAAGATTATCGGCTAATTTTGCTATAGCATCTCCAATGATCGTAGAAGGAATACTACTATTAAGTAAGGCTATTCTTAACCAAGATAAACTAACTCCTCTTCTATCTGAACCACTAAAAGAATAGAAAAATACTCCTGTTGCTAATTTGGACGCAATATTATATTTTTCATATTCACTTCCCATATCTCTATCAATCTGTTGAGATTTACCCATGATATCGGAAGTAATAATACTATCAAATTCATTGCCAATATGTTTAATTAATTCTCGTTTTAATGCTGGATTTGATAGGTTTATTTGTGATGATTGAATTAAAGGATCTGCACCTTGTTTATAAAGGTCTTTAATTACTTCTGCTAATAGCCTTAATACTCCTCTAGTGCGCTGAAATGTAGGAAATGAACCCCATCTTTCATACAGAGTATCTATCAATTCGGGATGAAAAGGATAGGCTTGTTCTATTTTATCTCGATAGCTAATTTCTTTGACTTCTGAGGGTACATCATTACCTAGTTGTTGATAAAGACGAAAATAGGTTTCTGCTGTTTGTTTATGCTGGTCAATATCTCCTATACTATCAAATAAACGTTTTCTGACAACTTCATAAATTTCTACACCATCTACAGGTACATAAATAGTTTCTACTCTACCAGCTATTTTTTCTAATTGAGATAATGCTCTAGTTGCGGCTTCATCAAATTGTTCTAAATCACTTTTTGGTAAAGTAAGAATTAACACTGAATTATTAGAAGCGGCGATGACTTCGGTAATTTCTTGTAAAAATACTAAAGTTTGTCCTTGGGCAATTTTTTCCTGTTTTTCTAGTTGGTTAGCTTTGGTAATATATGCTAATAATTCATCTATTAAAATCAAAACTGAGCCACTTTGTTTGATGATTTCTCTTAATATTTCTTTCCCTGGAGCAATACGTTTTTGGTCATGGTCTTTAATTAAATGATAACAACCCAGTTGTTCTGCTATTTTCCCCCAAGGAGTTTTACCATTAATTACATCAGCTTCTGTTCCTACAAATACCGCTACTTTGGTACTAGGAATTGATAAGTTATTAGCTAAAGATTGAATTTGGGATAAATGATTAATTTCACTAAATGATTTAACCAGATGATAAATTGCTAATAAAGAATGGGTTTTACCACCTCCAAAAGGGGTTTGTAGTTGAATAACTTTATCTCCCGTACTATTAGCTATACAGGTTAAAACGTTACAAATTAATCTTTGTAAACCGCTAGTTAAATAGGTTTTTTCAAAGAATAAACGAGCGTCTAAATATTCTTGGGGTGCTGTACCTTTAACCACTTCTGCAATATCCACAGCAAAGGATGATTCGTTAAATGTACCGTCACAAATTTCTTTTCTTGGGGTGGCAATATTCCACCATGCTGGTAATGTCATTGTTTTTTCTCCTGTTATTTGATTTGGTAATAATATAATCAATTAGTTAAGGATAAGGGAGTAAATTAATTCCAGAAATAAAGCGATAATCACTTTGGTTCTTTGTTAGTAAAGGAAAATTATTAATAATAGATGTAGCAGCAATAAAGGCATCTGGCATTAATAATCCATGACTTAAACGGTAGGTTTTGATTAATTCTACCGTAAAAATTGATATATTATCATTGATTTGGCTAATGTCATAACGGGATAAAAATTTGTTGATATGCTGTAATTCTAGTTTGTTTCTACAGCCTACTATTAATTCCATTTCAGTAATAACGCTAATACTAAGGAACGCAAATTTAATAACCTGCAATTCTGACTTAACCTGAAATGGTGCGTTACGCTGTCGCTAACACACCCTACTTTTGCACTTTATTTAATTCATATTCCTAATCTGATTCGTTTTTTCTTCTAAATCAAGACGATTAATAGCTATGTCAATATTACGACTAACATCTATTAATATATCTGTATCTACTAAAATCATAATTTATCTCCACTCTTTTTGTCTAATATTTTTCACCCATTCAGTGCTATTTTCCATATCTGTTCTATCAGACCATATTCCAATAAAAGGCTCTTCTTTTAATGGAGTTAATTCTGGTTTTTTTGGAAGTATAGAAAGGATTTTTGTTTGCAAAATTTGTTTTTCTTCCAAGGTTAAAGTATTGATGATGTGAACTAGGGAATCAACTAATTGTAAGTTCATAAACAACTCCTTGTGATTTTGTTTGAATTTTGGCTAACATTTATTAACTAGTATTAACTAGCAAGAGAAATTACAGTTTCAGATGCTGTAGGTTGGGTTGAGGAACGAAACCCAACATTTGTAAGTTATTACTTGTTAGCTTTTGTTGGGTTTCACTTCGTTCTACTCAACCTACGGACTAGCAAGAGAAATTACAGGTTCAGATGCTGTAGGTTGGGTTGAGGAACGAAACCCAACATTTGTAAGTTATTACTTGTTAGCTTTTGTTGGGTTTCACTTCGTTCTACTCAACCTACGGACTAGCAAGAGAAATTACAGGTTCAGATGCTGTAGGTTGGGTTGAGGAACGAAACCCAACATTTGTAAGTTATTACTTGTTAGCTTTTGTTGGGTTTCACTTCGTTCTACTCAACCTACGGACTAGCAAGAGAAATTACAGGTTCAGATGCTGTAGGTTGGGTTGAGGAACGAAACCCAACATTTGTAAGTTATTACTTGTTAGCTTTTGTTGGGTTTCACTTCGTTCTACCCAACCTACGGACTTCAGATCCTCTCCCTATAGAAAAGAGGTGTAATAATTTTCCAACAACCCTGATTAAAACAACCCTAATTGTTTACCTTCATTTCCTCCCTTTTGATAACTTTCCCGTCCATAAAGTAAACCTTGTAACATCTGCTTTTCCTTATCACCATCTGGTAATACTTCAGAAATAGATTGTGCTACTTGCCAAAAGGCATTATTGTTTAATTGTCCTGTGTTGGTTAAAAGTTCTGTAATTTTCTCTCTATTATTCTTCTCCCATAATAATAACATTTGATGCAGGATATCAATCATGTTTTCTAGTTTTTCTTGGTCAATAAATTTTTTATCTCTGTCCTTGGGACTGAGGACAGTAATAAATTCTTTATCTTTCTTAATAAATCCCTTATTCCAATATTCCGTAATTTCTATACCACAAGCAGAGGCTAATTTTCGTCCTTCGTCAAATATGACTTTACTATTACCAAATGTCCAGCGCCATAGTAAATAAAAGCGGGTTTGGGGGTCAATTCCTCCCAGTTCTTGCGGGTTTTTGAGAATTTTAGTTAATGCGTATTCACTAACGGTTTTACGGATAAATTCTAATAGGGTTGCTGCTTCTATGGTGTCTCCTGCATAAGTTTCTACGGTTTGGTATTTTCCAAATACTTCTAATGCAGGACCAATAGCAGAAATAAAGAAGTCACTACCGCTGATTCCTTGACTCCAAAAATGGTCTAATCTTTCTTTGATCTTTTCCTGTACTTGGGTTTCTATTTCTTCAAAATAGGCTGTTTCTTCACTGGTGCGTTTACGACATACCATATATATTGATGATGCTAATACGGCTGATTCTTGTCCTCTTAATCTAGCTTTCATTTCGCTATGAATGGGAATACTTGCAGTTAGATATAAATTAGCTTTTGAAAGTGCATTAATAATAGTTTCCCAAGCATCTGTAGATTTATGGGCAAAAACAATAACAGCTATTCCTGATGGTTTTAAGGTGCGGGAAATTTCTTGAAACGCTTGGCCTATTTTATCTTCAAAAAATTGTTTATCTTTATTCCCATATCTGACACTATCCCAGCCCTTCATTTCTGTAATTTCTTCTGATTTAGGAGTGAGAGGAGTAGCAAATAATTCGGGGTAGTATTCACCTATTGTTCTTGATAACCAAACATAGAAAAAATCTGATAAATCAGCATAAGTAACGCTGTTATAATAAGGTGGATCTGTGATAATTGCATCAAAGTAATTATCAGGATAAAATAAATTTGTTGCTGATGATTGGGTTGTTGTAGCAAAACTAAGTGAGGATATTGAATTGCTGTTAATAACTCTAATTACCCATTCTAAGGCTGAATTAAAATCTCCTGTTGAATGACTTAATGGATTTAATTCTAAATAGTCCCATACCATACCTAATGCTTGACGGGTAAAAGTATGATTAATTTTTTCGCCTGTATTATGCCAACTACACAAAGTTGAATTGTAATCAATTTGCCTATCTATAATTAAAGCCAAATAAGTAGCGATCGCTTTAGCATAATCTTCATCATACCCTTCTTTTAAGATTAATTGATGAGCTTGTTTTACAGCATCAGCAAACGTAATTAAAGCTAACTTTTGACGGGAATTAAATAAAGATCCCCAGGTATTCATTCCATATAAAGGAACATTAAAAACACCACTCATTAAAGGTAATTCTTCATCAGGAATAGGATCAATACCCCACTTATCCCATAAATCATTCTGCTTAGATTCTAAATAAGATTGAGCATCATTAAATATTTCCATATCTTCAGCAGTTGCTAACCGATAGGTTTTACCAGATTGTTTAGGATTGTGTAAAACCACCGCAACCATTCTTTGACTAGCAATACCATCTATAAATTGTTTTCTAGTATCTTTATCAGTTAAACTACTACCACAACAGGGACAAATTACCTTAGCTCTTGCTACTGTACCCGTTGTAGGATCAAAATCAATATTATCATTTGCGACAATTTCAAAATCAATTTGATTATTTCCTGATTCATTAATTATAGGAATGATTTTTAAAGCAACTTTCTTATTATCTTTTTTAGCCAACCACAAATTAGAAGTTAAGGGAATTTCTACCCCACAATCAGGATTTTGACAAGTAACCGTTCTCATCCAATAATAACCTACAGGAATACGCCCATCGGCTTCATGAGGGTAAAATTTACCGATTTCTTCCTTAGCAGTTTCTAATACCCAATTACCCCATTTTTTCACATCTTCCAATAGAGGATTATATTCCTGTTCAAGTGTGGGATTTTGAACTTCTTTGTTTTTAGCATCTGCAAGTTCAATAATTCTAGTTTTTAATTGTCCATATTTTTGGGGAAATTCTAAAGTTGCCTTTTCAATTAAAACTGCTACAGGGTTTAAATCATTAGCATAGGTTTCACAACCCAATCTCAACGCTTCCAAAGGAATAGAACCACCACCAGAAAAGGGGTCTAAAACCTTGGGAGGAATGCCATTATTAGCTTCTAAAATATCAGCCCTAGCTTGATTTAATAATTCTTGATTATTAGCATTTTCCCATTTAGAAAGTTCTGCTATAAATTGATTTTTCTGTTTAATTTCTGATTCTGTAAAAGCGGGAACTAAAGCAGCATAAATAGTAGCACGGGAAGCAGCTAAAGGTTTTCTTGACCACCAAATATGTAAGGTAAAATATGTCCATGTCTAATGTTTTTTTCTTTAGCGGAATATTCGCTAACTTCTTGGATGGGAAATGATTGTTCTATAGCTGCTTGGTTCATAGTTTTAGTGGTTGTGAGGTTTTCAGATCCCCGACTTCTTAGAGAAGTCGGGGATCTTTTGGAGGGGTATCTTTAGCAGAGAAGTCAGGGATCTGAATTTGGTTAATTTTGCGGTAAATAGGAATCAATTAACTGCTGAAATTCCTCCAGAGAATTAACATGAATACTGGGTAAAAGTAAATTTTCCAGGATAGACATATCATCAATTTGCTTGATAGTATAGATCATCTTTTCTGGAAGATTAGCAAATCTGTTAGAGAGGATTTTGATAATGTTTTCTTGACAAGTTTTTCTAGCACCAATTTCCTTACCTTTTGCTTGGGCGTTTTCTTCAATAGTGCTGAGGAATGGCATATTTAACTCCTTTTCGTAATCATCTAATTTGGTTTCAAATGCTGTTTGTAATGGTGGTGGTAAAGTCATCATTTTATCAATGATCTTAACTAGATTAATAATATCAAACTTAGTTAAGCCCTTTTGATATAATGCTCTAACTAAACTCCATTTCCATTGTTCTCTTTCAGTTAAATTACTAGTGGTAGCTTTGGTTTTCAGATGTGCCATTACTATTGTAGCAAAGAGATTATCACTTGTGGTCAGATATTCCCATTCATAGTCTAATAGTTTGACTATACTAAATTCAATTTTGACTCGACTATTACCTAAACCGTATTCATAACTATTTGGTCGCCATTTTTTGTTTTCATCTCCTAATATTGCTAAACTAATTACTGGTTGATTAAATAAATCAAAAGAACGATAATTGTAGATAAACATTCTTTTTGGAAACTCTTTATCATATTGACTTTGTACTTCTATATGAATTAAAATCCAAATTATTTCACCATTTAATAACCACACTTGAAACAATTTATCCGCATACCGTTTTTCTGTTTGACTTGATGCGGTAATTTGTTCTAATTCCTTATCTAAGGATATTGGTTGTTTACTCCAGTCAATTTCTTGGTGAATTTCTGGATAGAAGAATAGTAAGAATAATTCCAGATATTCTCCTATTGCTTCTTTCCATGTATCATCATAATTTGCGGTAATGTCGCTCATAATTAATATTATATCCCTGGTTATTTTATTAATTTTATCAGATCCCGGACTTCTCTAAGAAGTCCGGGATCTAACTCTGATTGCTTTCACAATTAGCATGATAACGCCAATCATTAACGACATACCGAATTACACTTACCTCCTCAGCAGGGTTTAAATGAAGTGCTGGATTTTGAATTGTGTATAATGTAGGATTAGTTGCTGCATTTTCCACAATATAAAGCCAATATTCATCTCCTAAACGATTAGCCATTACCCATTCATTAGGAGTTAAAGAAATTGCTCCAGTAGCAGACCTAGCTTTAACTTCGATATAACGATAATTACCTGAATCATCACAGGAACGAATGTCATAACCTACATATTCTAAAGAAACATCTTGAGGATTTCTTTGCTGTTGTTTTTCGTATTCAATAGTAGTTTCCATCCCAATTAATTCAATTTCTTTATTACTATGTTGGTCAGAACCACCAAATTTAGGAACAATAGGTATGACTTGAATAACGCTTAAAATCTCAGGTTCTGAAAGATAAAGATTAGTTTGGACTCTAATATCTTCTTCTAACTTGAGTTTTTTCTGTTCTAAATCATCTCGGTTACGCTGTTCATTACCAATAATGACATCAGGAATATTATCACCTTGGATTTTTCTAATCTCATAGTCAGTTAATTTGGCTTCTGACTCTAAAATTAAAGAATCAATGGATTTTAAACCGTATTTTCGCTTAATTTGAGCATCTGATAAACGTTTCTGTAATAATTCTTGTTGATAGGGGTCTAAATAGTTATCTAAAATATAAGCTATAGCATTTTCCAGTTTAGATTTCAGATTGCTAACTTTTAATGCTTCTACTAATTCTTCTATAATTTCTGTAGATTCGTCATTGGGCTTTAAATCCCATAGCACTGAAGGATTAACAATTTGAAAATTATCTAACTTGTCTTGATACAAACACACTAATCTACGTCCGGCTATTTCTCCACTACCATCTTGAATTTCACCAGACATAAACCATAATAAACCGTCCCATTTACCATCAGGGTCTAAAAAAACTGAGCCTTTATCTATTTCTTTTTGATATTGTTTAAATAAATGTTCTAAAATTGCTTCCATTAAAGGATGACCACTGGTAACTAATTCTGCTTGTGCTTTGGAAGTAGTTTTTTTCTCAAAACCAAAGTTTAAATATTCTCGTTGTACTTCTCCATATTTGAGTTTAAACTCATGGGGTTGATTTCTTAACTCAAAAGGCACATTAGTAATACGCCAAAAGCCATTTTGACGTTTTTCGACTTTGATTTTTAAATGTTTAGCTGCTCTTAAAAAGAACCTTTCAATATATTCCGGGACAAGACGATTTTCCTTAGCTGTACGCTGTTCTTGATTAATTCGAGATAAATCAATATGACGAGTAGCCAAAGCCTCTAAACTAGCCTGTTTAACTTTATTAATTGCTTCCATATCTGGAACTTTATCCATGTCTGCTAAGATATCATCTATGGTTCTTTTATTAGCGATCGCATCGAGAATTAAATCCTTTAAACTAGCACCTTGTAAAACATCACCAATGACATCAAAAACTCTATCTCCTAGAGCTTCTTTCATTGCTTCTAACTTATCAAATAGCTTTTGTAAAACCTGACCTTCCCTAGTATCCAAAGCCACTAAATTGTAAATATGAACTTCATGTTCTTGTCCATAGCGATGAATTCTACCCATTCTTTGTTCTAAGCGATTAGGATTCCAAGGAATATCATAATTCACCATTAACCAACAAAATTGTAGATTAATACCTTCACCTGCGGCTTCCGTAGCTACCATAATTTGAGTTTTATTTTTAAACTCATATTCAGCTTTAATCCGAGCATCCATATTTAAGCCACCATGAATTAAAGTCACACTATACTCCCACTTTTTCAGCTTTTCTGCTAAATATTCCATTGTATCTTTTGACTCAGTGAAAATTAGTAACTTTTCCTTACTTTCTCGAATTTTTCTTTCTTCTAAAACTTCCCGTAAGCGATTGAGTTTTGTTTCAATCTCTTGCTTTTCTACTGCTTTAGCTAACTTAACTAAAAACTCTAAATTAGTAATTTCTAACTTTAATTCATCTAAAGATTCTGCTGAAGATAATTTAGCAAGTAATTCTTCTTCTTTACTGTAGCGTTCCTCATCTTCCAAGTCTTCTAGATAATCTTCATTATAAATACCATCCTGAATTAATTTGCCTTTTTTATATAAATCTTCTAATCGTTGTTTGCGACGTTCTAAAGATTTTAAAACGGCTCTGACGCTAGAAGCCAAACGTCTTTGCAGAACAGTTAAAGCAAAAGCCACATTACGTTTTTCTTTTTGGAGAGCTTTGTTAAAGTTCTCTTCTACATAATCGGTAACAGCATTATAAAGTTTTTTCTCTTCTTCATTCAGATAATACTTAATCGTTTCCACTAAACGGGGTGGGAATAAAGGTTGTCCATCAAAGTTTTTTAAATCTTCTTTTAAACGACGTAAAAATAAAGGATTATCTGCATCTTCAATAGAAGTTGCTAACATTTCTGTATTAGCAAAAAAGTTAGGTTGTAGTAAATCCAGAAATAATTTGAAGTTTTCAGGATCTCCTCGATGGGGAGTAGCAGTTAGTAAAATTAAATATTTAGAATTACTAGATAGAGTTTCTCCTACAGTATAACGAGCAGTTTTACTAACTTTCTCTCCATATTTATAAGCAGACATTTTATGAGCTTCATCAACAATAACTAAATCCCATCTAGCATCATTAAAAGCTAACTGCACATCATTTTGTTTAATAAAATCAAGGGAGGTAATGATTTGAGGAAATTCTGTCCAAACATTTTGACTCCAACTAGCATTAACTACTCCCCTGTCTACCATCAAAAACTTCTCAGAAAAACGCTCCTTCATCTCTCGTAACCATTGGCCTTTGAGATGTCCAGGAACAACGATTAATACTCTATTTACTAAACCTCGATATTTTAATTCTTTAATTAATAATCCTCCCATGATGGTTTTACCAGCACCGGGGTCATCTGCTAATAAGAAACGAATATTAGGACTTTTGAGAATGTAATGATAAATAGCTTCAATTTGATGGGGTAATGGGTCAACTTGGGATGCACTGATACCATAAAGAGGGTCAAATTGAAAAGCATTGCGAATGCGTGTTCCTTCTAAGTATAAAAATACTGATTCAGGATTTCCTGTAAATTGAAATTGTAGGTCTTTTTGTTCTTGGAGATCAATTAATTCTTGAATAGGAATAACAGGATCATAATATTTATTAGTATTAATACCAACAGCTTCTATTTTTACTCTGGAAGTTCCTATCATTTTAGATGATAAAACTTTTACGGGTTCAGGAAATTTGTCTCCGCAAATAATGATTCCTGGCTGTAACTGTTCTATCTTCATTGTTTATATCCCGATAATTCATTCAGATCATCAATAGCAGGGGAAATTGTTCCCCCACTTCCCCAAACTTCTGTCCAATCTTGTCTATATCCATAGCTGAGGGCTTAGATCGCTCATTTTCCCAACGCTTAACAGTACCATAAGTCACATCTAGATAAGCTCCAAACTGTGCTTCAGTAAGTCCAGTCAACAGGCGAAACTTCCGAATTAGCCCCCCAATTTCGGTTTTTTTGACCACGAATGGTCTTTTTAAGATTGCCTGATTTCAGAGGAAGAAGCAACAGGGAACAGGAAAAACTCATGTTTAAAAACATGAGATTGAAATAATGACACTGTTTTTTTCGTGCTACGCATCTTTTAAAAACATCTTTTTTTTGACTGAAGCTCTAAACTGGTGCAAATGAGTGTTTCTTATCTGTTCCCAGTTAAGAGTTCCCTGTTCCCTTTTTTTGTAACAAGTATTATATCTTCTGACATAATAAGCACATTTAAAAATAAAAGCAATAGCAAAAACCGCTAATTTTCCGAGAATTCGCTAGTTTTTTAGTTTTCTTTAATGTTTGAATTGGATAAAATCCAAATATGCACCAAGTAAATCCATCGTCATCTACCAAAAGTTAGATATTAAATAAATGCCTACAGCAATTTCTACCCAGCGATAGGGGATGGTTTTGGAGGGAACTAGTAGTTCGTCAAATTTATTTTGACGGGTAATGATCGAAAAAACTTCTGTTCTTCCCTCCCCTACCCCCCTTACCTCCCCTACCCCCCTTACCTCCCCTACCCCCCCTACCCCCCCTACCCCCCTTACCTCCCCTACCCCCCCTACCCCCCCTACCTTTGTGCTTTCTGTTGGACAGGAAGCCGACACTGTACCGTCAGGTCAGTGTGGGTAGTTCACTATACCTATGGTTAATATCGTTAAAGCCCAATTTCGGTCATGTTGAGACGGTGAATCATGGGTTTTTTAATACAGGTGATGCTTATAGTGAATGATAACCCTTCAGAGTTGTAATTGCTGTATCAAATATTTCACCCATCCCTAACCCTCCCCTTATAAAGGGGAGGGAACTGGATTTTTCTTGTTTCCCCCCTTTGCAAGGGGAAAGGGGGGGTAACAATGTGATGAAAATTACGGGATACCACTTTGAAAACATCGTCTCATAAAACCTCGCGGTAAGTGGGAAACTCAGCGGCTTTAGCCCTGAGAGTGTCAATGAAGAAGAGGGTTTTCTCTAAAAATCCTCTCGACCATTGACTTAAAAACAAAAAGATCCCCGACTTCTTTAAGAAGTCGGGGATCTTATTCCCAGCTATTTTCTCAGTTGTAAATCTACTCCAATCCTATGAGCGCAAGCAAACCCAGAAAAAGCTACTGCATTCAAACCCTGTCCGGGGAATGTACTATCTCCTACACAATACAAATTAGGAATCACAGTGCGATTGAAAGGCATTCCCAATAACCCCCACAACTTACGTTTAGGTATTGGTCCATAAGTGCCATCTATCCGTTGTAAAAAGCGTCTGTGAGTACGTGGAGTCCCGATTTCCAAATAATCTAACCCAGCATCTAAGCCAGGAAAAATTGCGGCTAATCTGTCAATAATTTGCCCTGCTGCTATTTCTTTTTCAGCCGTATACTCGCTTTCGGAAAGTCCCTGCCAATTACTAATCCAGTCAGGTGTAAAGGCATGAATAATATGATATCCTGGTGGTGCTAAATCCGGGTCAAGGAGGGTAGGAATAGAAACAAAAATTGTTCCTGTTGCTGTGGTCATTTCTTGCCAATCTGTTAATAAAATATGATGGCATTCTGTTCCTACAGGTAAAACTGATGCTTTTACCCCTATATGCAAGCTTAAAAAACTGGGTGATTTTATATATCGTTGTTGCCAATTTTTTTCTTTAACTGGCATTTTTTCGGCTGGTAGTAGTTTTGTAAATGTGTCCCAGCGGGTGGCATTAGATACTATTTTTTTACCATAATAAATTTGACCATTTGCTAATTGCACACCTACAGCTTTTCCCTGTTTGGTAATAATTTTTGTCACTCGCGCTTGGTATTGAATTTCACCCCCCAATTGTGCTAAACCTGTTACCAATTTTTCGGCAATTTTCCCAACTCCACCCCGAGGATAATTAACTCCTCCATAATGTCTATCAGAAAAAACCATACCAGCATTAATCATTGGTGTCATGTCCGCTGGAACTACTGACCAGCAATAACACTCGATATCAATAAATTTTAATAACTGAGGATCTTGAATATACTTTCGTGCCACTTCTCCTACATTTAAGGGTAAATACTTGGCTAAACCTAGACAAGCTAAAGGATTTTTGAGAAATACCCGCAGGAGATATTTAGGTTCTTCTAATGATAACAATTCAATATTATTCAGGCAATTAAAAACTTTTTGACATTCATCATAAAATCGCCTGATTCCCTTGGCTTCCTGGGGAAAATAAGCAATTAGATTTTGGAGAAATGTTTCATAATCTCGATCAATTTTTAAATCTAAACCATTGGGTAAATGATAGTGAATCTGGACAGAATCGGGAATGGTTTCTAGATTAACATTGACTGCATCTAAGGCACGGGTGAGTAAGTTGGTTGTTCCTTTATTTCCCATGCCAAAAATCATTGATGCACCGACATCAAATGTATATCCTTGGCTTTGAAAATAGCCAGCGCTACCGCCGGGAATGAGATAACTTTCAAAAACTATAACTTTTGCACCTTTGGCTGCTAATTGGGTGGCTGTCACTAAACCACCAATACCAGAACCAATGATAATGACATCAAATAATGCGGAATCCATAATCTGTAATTTAATCCAAAAAAGAGGGAAAAGTCTGCTGCTGCTGACTAATCCCGCCTGCCGATCCTTTAAAGAGAGGAGAACACTTGAGAATAATATAACTCTGATTGAGAATCTTTGTCAACTATTAATGAGAAGATTTATCAATAAATATATTTAGGGCTTGCACATAATTCACTTTTTTAACCCGGAAACTCTTAATATATCTAGGTTTTCGGTTTATATGGCTAACTATCAGCAACCCCTATTTACTCCTGACTTCTTCCTGGGCGCAGACCCTGCGCCCCTACCTTCTCCTTTCTCCTTTCTCCTTTCTTCTTCCTGACTCCTGACTCCTGACTCCTGATTCGGTGAATTCTGCTATGATGTTCCAGTAAAAAGACAATTATCCAGCCGCCCTTTTCTAGCTATGACACAACAACTCCGTGTTTATGTTCCACCTCATCCTTTAATTCAGCACTGGTTGGGAGTTGCTCGTGATGTAGCTACGCCATCTGTATTATTTCGTTCTGCTATGACTGAGTTGGGTAGGTGGCTAACTTATGAGGCTGCTAGGGAGTGGTTACCGACTCAAGAAACAATGGTGCAAACGCCTCTGACGACCTGTGCAGCCACTTTTATTAATCCTCAGATACCTGTGGCTGTTGTGCCGATTTTGCGGGCTGGTTTAGGCTTGTTGGAGGGAGCGCAGGGTGTACTGCCTTTGGCATCAATTTACCATGTTGGCTTGGCGCGAAATGAAGAAACTCTAGAACCTACTTGTTATTTAAATAAATTACCCGAAAAATTCGCTCCCGAAACGCGGGTGTTAATTACTGAGCCGATGTTGGCTACTGGAGGCTCTATAATGGCAGTAATGGCGGAATTGACCCAAAGAGGTGTTGATCCGGCGTTAATTCGGATTATATCTGTAGTTGTTGCTCCCCCGGCGTTGAAAAAGTTGGCTGCTGTCTATCCTGGCTTAATCGTTTACACCGCTACTATTGATGAAACGCTTGATGATCAAGGGTATATTGTACCAGGATTGGGGGATGCGGGCGATCGCATTTTTGGAACTTAAGCTAGGATGCCGCTAAGGCTGGAAAATAGCTAAAGTATTGTCAAAGTTGCTTATTTTCGAGAAGACGGTAAAAAATATGAGTCAGCAAGATGGTTTTGCTAGTGGTTTGTTACTGGGGTCATTGATTGGGGGTGTAGTTGGTGGTGTTTTAGGGGCGGTGATTACTTCGCGCTTAGATGCTAAGTTTGCAAATGAAGAGAATGAAGGGTTAACCGTTGGGGAAAATGATGGACAGACAGGGACTAAAAAGCGGCAAATGAGGGCTTCTGCTCATGAAAGTTTGGAAATAGAAGCAACCAGGCGATCGCTTGAAGATAAAATTGCCCAACTTAATGCCACAATTGATGATGTGCGGAAGCAATTAGGTAATGTCAACAGCAACTCATCCCAGGAAGTTAATGAGCATTCTTAAGGTTTCCCTTAGTTATATTGATTGGCTACACAATGCGACGTGAGCTAAATTAAAATCAATCATGAATCTATGTTTGACATTTAATAGGAAAGTTACCCATCCATGAATTTACTAATTACAACTCTAGCTACCTTTGTCTCTCTTTACAGCTATTTGCTGATTATTCGAGTCTTGTTAACTTGGTTTCCCACTATTGAATGGTCTAATCAACCATTTGCAGCTTTAAGCCAAATTAGTGATCCCTACCTCAATCTATTTCGTTCCATAATTCCCCCCTTGGGTGGCATGGATTTCTCCCCTATCCTGGCATTTTTGGCATTGAACATAGTTGGTGGTATTTTAGATAGTTTAGCTCGCGCCACCTTGGTACAAGGGTTTTAAGCCCCAAATTACGATTTTCAATGTAAGGACGTTCCCAGGAACGTCTCTACAACTTTTATCTTCTCACTCGTCCACTAAATCCAGCAGCTTTAAATTGTTTAAGTTGCAATGGTACGGGCTGATTACTAGGGACAGTGATTCTAAATTCAAAGTCACTAACTCCGGGAGGAACTTCGGCAATTAAACCCAGACGGGTGCGATTTTGTAAGGTTGAATCACCGTTAGCATCATATATGCGCCCAAAAATATCCGCATCATAAACAGTTTTGCGGGTGCTATTTTCTGCTTTACCTGTAACGATGAAGCAACTGGCAGAATTTGAACCGCTACTACCTACTATTCCACTGGACAGTTCTGATGGACATTCGTGATAGGAAATATCAGATAATTTAATCTGTGTTAATGCTAAGGCGGTGGGTGTCCATATCCAGGAAAGTAACCCCATTAGTCCTGCTATAAAAATTAACTGCATTGAGCGTAACCGCATAAAATACACCTTTGATTGGAAATTTACAAAAGTCGGCGTTGCTGTTGAAGAGTACAATTTTACCTCACGCAGAGGCGCAGAGTCTCTCCAGAGTAGAAATTTCAAATTATTGATTTTTGGTGTTTATCTAGTATTCTTAAACCTGCTTCTGGGTTTCCTGTGATAGCCATTGCTTTAAATCGGGTATAAGCATCAAATTTTGCTAAAGCTATATTAAAAATAATTGTTTGCATTGTTTTGCGTAAACGTTCATGAGGTTAAATAGGTGCATCTAATATACTCAAAACGGCTTGATTGTTTGATTCTAAACGTAGGGGTAAAGCATGAGCTAAACCCCTACACATCTGGGTTCTTTGTCATTTGGCAAAAGTTTAAATCTCACCCGTGTTTAGTATAATGATTTTGATGATACTTGAGAATTTTTTGAGATGGCAAACATCTTCTAGAAGCGATCGCTCTAAGTAGGTGAACACAATAAAACCAAACTGTGTAAAGAAATGTAAAATCGCCCAAACCCTCTTCACTCTTGCCTCTTGCCTCTTGCCTTGCCATAACGACAATTTTCAACGCTCACCTACTTAGTAAAATGACAAAGTAAAGTTAGAATAGAGGAAATTATGGCTAAAGATTTTTACGGGGTATAGAATTTAAAATATATATGAGCAGCAAAACATTTAGATTAGAACTCAAAGAAGGTTTACTAATTATTCCTCCAGAAGTTAGGGAATATTTACGTCATTGTCCACAACAAACTGAAATTGCGTTAATGATTCAGTCTGCATTAAATATGAGTTTTCAGGATAGTGATTTTCCCCAAACAAGTCCAGAAGATTTTAAGATGAAGTGGTATAGTTGGTTTGAAGAAGTTAATAATTTGGAAATTATATCTTCTGATTCTGAAGTAATAATCCTCTGAAAGTTAAAATTGTTGTTAATACTATCATTGCAGAAATGTTGAATAGCGTAATAAAACTTTACATATTGAAATAAACTTAGCCTATAAGTGCTATTTTTCATCTTATCCAAATAAGTTTTCTAAACCAATGAACATAACTTATTTCCTGACACATATAGGACTGAAGATAACGGAGCTTATCTAATAAAGTTTTGCCAAATTCTTGCGGTATTTCTATTAGTTGCAATATCAAATAAGCGATTAAACAGCACATTATCTGAATTCTAATTCCATTCTCATTCTTTGTCATAAGTCTGTCTAACTTGAGGTGCATTTTTAAGAATTTCCATAACAATTCAATTTGCCATCTTTGTATGTAAATTTCCATAATCTCTTGATTACTAACTTGCTCTTCTCCTTCATTTAATAAGTTTGTTGCTAAACGAAATTCACTCTTAGTTTCTATATCACAAAATGCTACTACTCTAATTTCCACTTCTCTTTCATCTTTGCCAACTTTACAATTACCATTTTCTAGCATTTCTAAAGTGACATTATTTTTAATTCTTAAGACAAAAGCTTTATTTTTTTGTTGTTTTAATTCAGATATTCTTTCGGAGGATGCAAATCCTCTATCCATTATCCCTACTCCTTTTGACGGAATTGCTTCTACTGTTTCTTGTCCATATTTATGGTCATGTCCTTGCCCAAAATGAATCACCATTCCACCAACTTCTGATGTCAAACTATCTAACCCACAAAATAGTTTTACTTGATGATATCCTTGACTCCATAATAATTTACTTGTTAATGTAATAATTGTTGAATCTATAGGAAATAATGCTTGGGTTTCTTCCTTTCCTTTTTTCTTTCTCAGTTGATTGTTTAATTCAGTTATTATCTCCAAAAATACTTGAGTATCTCTCTTTTTACTTGCCTTGGAAAAATTTGATATTTTTAAATCTATCCCTTGATTATTTAGTCTTTGAAATAAATCTCTCATACTCACTATACTTTTATCCATGACATACTGTAACCACACTGATACAAATGAAAATGTGTCCAGAACTGGATAATCTTTTTTGGGCAATGGTTTCAATATTGTTTTGACCACTTCTGGGAAATTCTTTAAGCGCATAATTTGATAATTCTTTATCTAGATTTTTTTAGATTGTATCAAATTATGGTACTTTTTTTTAATCTTTTCCTAACATTCAACACTTCTGCTATCATTGAATTATTTAATGGTAATTTTGAAAAATTCCTAGAACAAAATACATTATTAGTCAGTAATTATATTAACAGCTTACTGGAACAGCAGTTAAACCCCCTCTCGGTTCTAGAATGGCAAATTATGTACTGTCTGTCCACTGACCAGCAATTAACAACTATTACTGATTTAGCACCAAATCAAAACATATTACCGACTGTTTCTAAATCCCAACTTTTACAAGCAATAGAAAGGCTATATTCACGCTGTTTAATAGAGAAAGAAGCGGGTAAGTACACTTTGCAACCTGTTCTCAGGGAGTATGTCATGGAACAATTTATTCATAAATTATAATTTGGGCGTTGCTGATAGCCTGCGTGGCGAAGCCATATCGAGGTATGAAATTTCCAAATTGAACCTTTAAAAATCTTACCTTTGCGTCTTTGCGCCTTTGCGTGAGACTAAAATTCATACCCTTAATCAGCAACGCCATAATTTGATTATATCGAAGCTTGAAAAATCTGATTTGCGGTGAGATCTAATTCAGGAAAAGTTTGGAAAATAATCCGTTCATGATCTCTAAACTTACTAATTTGATATTCTTCATCAACCAAATTACAAACAGAGATTGTCGGTTGTTTAGGATTACCAATAAAATTTCTTCCACCTAAAGCTGCATAATCAACAATCCAATATTCAGGGATTCCCATTTCTTCATAATCAGCATATTTCAAATAGTAATCATCACGCCAATTAGTTGAGACAACTTCAATTACTAAAGATATAGATGCACCATTACTGATGATAGATTGTTTTTTCCATAATTTTTCGTTTACCAGATTTTCACGATTTAGCACTAACACATCTGGAAAATAACCAGAATCTTTACCTTCTGGTCTAACTATAACTTGGTTGGGAATACCGTAGGGTAATCCAAGCCGTTTGATTTCAAAGGGAATTTCTACGCCTAGAAATCCTTTTACTTCTTCGTGTTCTCCTACTGGTTGTGCCATTTCAATGATATTCCCATTATGTAGTTCGTAACGTACCCCAGAATTTTCAGGAAGCCCAGCGACAAATTCCTCAAAGGTAGTAACTTTAGATAAGGTTTGAATCATGGCTGTTGAGTATTGCTGACAATAAAAATATTATAACGGCATCGTCATCTTAGAGGATGTTTGAAAAGTATCAGAATTAATTGAGATCCCCCCAACCCCCCTTACAAAGGGGGGCTAAATTCCTCAAAGTCCCCCTTGGAAAGGGGGATTTAGGGGGATCTGTGGGTGTCAGATCCCACACGAAAAAGTTTTCAAACAACCTCTTACAGTTATCACAATCAAGGGCAGGGTTTCCCCGCCCCTAAAGGTTTTGCATACCGCTATATCAGCAACGCCGATTTTTTTAGGTCGTATACTCAGCGTTAATTTTCACATAATCATAACTCAAGTCACAACCCCAAGCCTGTCCTGTGCCATGACCATTACCAACACTGACGGAAATTAACACTGTGTCTGATTGCAGATATTCACCATGAGCGGCTGCTTTTAAATATGCACTAGCCGCTGCTTTATCAAAAGGTAAAGGTTGACCATTTTCAAATAGTAAAATATCCCCTAATTTAATAGAGAGGTTTTCCTGTTCAAACCGGACTCCAGCCCGACCAGCAGCCGCCGCAATCCGTCCCCAATTGGGATCATGACCGAAAATGGCGGCTTTGACTAAAGATGAACCTGCAATGGTTTTGGCGATTTGACGGGCTGCTAATTCATCATGAGCGCCTGTGACTTGGACTTCTATTAAACAAGTTGCTCCTTCGCCATCACGAGCGATCGCTTTCGCCAAATGCTGACACACATAAGTTAACATAGCTTCTAGTTTCTGTGCCTCTGCCCCCATTTCGGTAATTGCTGGGGTGCGAGATTGACCATTTGCTAAAGCAATTAAACAATCATTTGTACTTGTGTCACCGTCAACTGTGATAGAATTGAAGCTTCTATCCGCTGCTCTGGTTAACATTTTTTGCCAAAGCGTAGAAGATACCGCCGCATCACAGGTAACAAAGGCTAACATTGTCGCCATGTTGGGGTGAATCATCCCTGAACCCTTCGCAATCCCACCAATTCGCACTGGACGGTCATGGATAATGGTTTCTAAGGCTATGGATTTTGTCACTAAATCTGTGGTGACAATTGCTCCTGCGGCTGCGTCTGAACCTGTTTCTGATAGTTCTGCAACTACTTTGGGGATACCACCCCGCAAAATATCCATTTTAATCCGTTGACCAATTACGCCGGTGGAAGCTAATAAAATGGATTCTGGGTTAATACCTAATTCTTGACCTAATAAATCTGCACTTTCTTGAGCATCTTTAATCCCTTGTTCACCTGTTGCGGCGTTAGCTTGTCCCGCATTACAAAGGATGGCTCTAGCGCTATGTTTCCCTTGTAATACTTGACGACAGTAATCTACACAGGCTGCTTTAACTTGGCTAGTGGTGAATACACCAGCAGCGATCGCTTCCACATCTGATACAATTAAGGCTAAATCCGGTAATCCCGAAGCTTTTAGTCCCGCTGTAATTCCCGCTGCTTTATACCCCCGCGCTGCTGTTACACCACCAGTAATGATTTGCCAATCTGCCATAATTTTACTCACAATTATCTATATCGCGTTTGCTGCTCAATTACTTTCCGCCTCTGGTTTGATATCAGCGTCCAGTATTTATGTCTATAAGTGAGTTTATCTGTTGATGACAATCTTTTTCTAATCACGAAAATTAAACCTAAAACAAATAAAAGAGAGCCACTTGGATAGCTCTCTAAAATCATCAGGGTGCATCTACTTAGCACGTTATATGATTCTAGCACCAAGGGGTCAAACCCCCTATTTTTTATTTTCTGTTAATGCGTAATTCTGTTTTTTTTCCTTTACGCTCTTTGGGCAATTTGTGGTTGAAGTATTTTAACGAACCACAGAGGCACAGAGAACACGGAGGGAAGAAGGAAGAGAAGATTTTTTTCAGTTATATAAAGAAAGAGAGCCAATAAAAACTAGCTCTCCCAATAATCAAGTTGCGTCTTATTATCACATTATACGATTGTCGGGGTGAGGGGTGTTACCCTACATTGGTGCATTGAGTTTCTCTTCTACCAATTGATTGGTGAGTTTGGGGTCTGCGCGTTTATCGGTTTTTTTCAGGACTTGTCCCACGAAAAAGCCTTTGAGGTTGGTGTTACCTTTGCGGTATTTTTCGACTTGTTGAGCATTAGCGGCGATGATTTCATCAATGATCGGTTCAAGAATGGTACGATCTGAAATCAGTTCTTGACCTGCAAAGGCTTCTTCTGGGGAAACACCATTGAGTAAATCTGTGAGTTTTTCCTTAGCTTGAGCGTTGCTGATTTTCCCATTTTCAATGCGGGTAATCACATCAGCTAGGTTAACAGCAGTCAGTTTAATTTCGGAAATGGTGAGTTTTTGTTTGTTTAAGTACCCAGCGATATCTTGAGTAATCCAGTTAGCCGCAGATTTGGGATTTGCACCTTTAGATATTGCACTTTCAAAATAGTCCGCAACTGGTTTATCCTCAGTTAGGACTCGCGCATCATAAGCCGAAAGTCCCAACTCATTTTCATAATAATGGCGTTTGCTTGCAGGTAGTTGGGGTAATTCACTTAACCAGGAGTCTAATTCTGTTTGGGTGACTTCAATGGGTGCTAAATCAGGTTCAGGAAAATAACGATAATCACTAGAACCTTCTTTCACTCGCATACTACTGGTACGTTGCGAACCTTCTTCCCAAAGCCGAGTTTCTTGAATAATCTTTTCTCCTGATTCAATGGCGGCGATTTGGCGTTCAATTTCATAATCAATCGCTTTTTGAATCGCACTGAAGGAGTTCATATTCTTAATTTCCACCTTAGTCCCAAATTTCTCTCGTCCCACCGGACGCACAGAAATATTCACATCACAACGCAGAGATCCTTCTTGCATATTCCCATCACTGACACCAAGATAGCGGACAATCCGCCGTAGTTCTTGGGCATATTCCGCCGCTTCTTGTCCTGTCCGTAAATCTGGTTCAGAAACAATTTCTACCAAGGGAATCCCCGCGCGGTTATAATCTACGAGAGAATAGGTAGAACCGGAAAGTCTTTCACTCCCAGCGTGGACGAGTTTCCCTGCATCCTCTTCCATGTGTAAACGGGTAATACCAATGCGTTTGCGACTGGGGTTTCCTGCATCATCTACCAATTCAATTTCTATCCAACCATGTTCGGCTATGGGTAAATCATATTGAGAAATTTGGTAATTTTTGGGTAAATCAGGATAAAAATATTGTTTGCGGTCAAATTTACTATACCGAGCGATTTGACAATTTAACGCCAAACCCGTTTTCACGGCGTATTCGAGAACTTTGGCGTTAAGTACGGGTAAAACCCCTGGTAAACCCATACATACAGGATCAATGTTAGTATTGGGGTCAGCACCAAAGGCTGTGGAACTGTTGGAGAAAATCTTGGTATTGGTACTGAGTTGACAATGGGTTTCTAAGCCAATAATCGCTTCATATTCAGTTTTTACGGGTGTGGCTGTGGTCATATCCAAATTTTACAGTTTTTCTGATTTGGTACTATTTTAACGGTTTTGTGTTGATATTAAGGGTATCAAATTCCCAAATTGAACCTTTAAAACTCAAACCTCAGTGCGCCTTTGCGTGAGACTAAAATTCATACCCTTAATCAGCAACGCCCAAATAATTAGCGATCGCATTGATTGATCACCTATATGTGCTATGATTCGATGCGATCGCTATAATATCAGGCAATAAAAGAAACAATTTATCAGGGTAATTATCCAAGCAGCATTTCGCCTGATCTGAAAAATTCGGCGTTGTTGAATCGAGGTATGAAATTTCCAAATTGAACCTTTAAAAATCTTACCTTTGCGCCTTTGCGTGAGACTAAAATTCATACCCTTAATCAGCAACGCCAAAAATTCTACAACTTCACATTAGGAGGAAGTAGCACTTTATTAATCACATGAATTACGCCATTACTAGCTTTAACGTCTGCTTTAGTAACTTTAGCGTTACCTACATACACTACGCCTTTTTTAGCTTTTATAGTTACTGGTTGACCTTCAACTGTTTTGACATCACCAGGTTTGATATCTTTAGCGTAAACTGCACCCGAAACTACATGATAGGTCAGAATTTTGACTAAAGTTCCTTTGTTTTCTGGCTTCAAAAGTTTTTCTAAAGTTCCTTTTGGTAAGGCAGCAAAGGCTGCGTCTGTGGGTGCAAATACGGTAAATGGACCTTGACCAGATAGGGTTTCTACTAAACCTGCTGCTTTAATAGCTGTTACCAGGGTTTTAAAAGAACTGTTACCACTGGCAACATCAATAATTGTGCCTACAGTGGTTTTACTCATATCAGCTTTCTTGCTTATGGGCGCAGGTTGGCTTTCTGCAAAAGCAGGAACACTGACGAAAAGGGTGGTTGCAGCTACAGCGATAGCAAGTGTTTTACTAAAAACGGAATTCATAAGAATACTTAGTAAGTGGGAAACTCAGTGGCTTTAGCCCTGAGAGGGAAACGGCACAGGCGGTTTTAACCGCTGTGGATATTAAAATTGAAACCAGATTTTTGATTGGAATCTGGAAACCAACTCCCATTTCTGGGGTAATGTCAGCTTCGACCAGTTATAAGAGCTTGTTATGCTTGCAACACTGTTCCAGTGACCTTAGAACTGTTTAATCACAAGCGACAGAGCAGGGAACTAGCTACGCATTCGGTGGGTGTCGTGACTCAAATAACGGCTACCATGAGGGTAAACTCAGGGTGGTCTGGTCAGTACGGCTTGCTTGATTACTCTTGCAAGCCCAGTCCTTTTAGGGTTGGGTTACTGACGATTTCTCGCTCCCACAAGTTTTAGTTAAAATTAACCACCAAAATTGTAACAGAATTTAACAATTTATGTTCATTTGTAACTATTCTGCCAGCATTGTTAATAACTGTGCCTCTGTCAATTGGCTAATTCCTAAATTCTGGGCTTTTTCTAGTTTAGAACCGGCATCTGCACCCACAACTAAAAAGTCTGTTTTTTTGCTAACCGAATCAGTGATTTTACCACCTGCTTTTTGAATTAAGGCTTTGGCTTCATCCCGTTTTAAGGTTGGTAATGTGCCGGTGACGACAAAGGTTTTCCCAGCAAAATTTTGATTAATTTTCTCTACTGCTTTGGTTTCTATGCTGTTGGCTAATTGTAAGCCAATGGTCTGGATACGGGAAATTAAGGTTTGATTGGCTGGGGTGCGAAACCATTGATAGACTGATTGGGCGATTTCTGCACCGATACCATAAACGCCTGCAATATCTGATTGTCTGGCGGCTGTTAACTCGGCGACGGTGGTAAACTTCTCGGTGAGTAATTGGGCGTTGACGCTGCCAACGTGACGGATGCCTAAACCATATAATACTCTAGACCAGGGTTGGGTTTTTGATTGTGCGATCGCCTTCACCAATTTTTCTGCCGATTTTTGTCCCATGCGTTCTAACGCAGATAATTTATCTGTTGTCAATTCATATAAATCAGCAATGGAATGTATTAAACCCTTGTCTACGAGTTGATACACCAACTTTTCTCCCACACCTTTAATATCTAAAGCGTCACGACTGACCCAATGTTCAACCTCACCTTTAAGAATCGCCGCACAGGAAGCATTTACACATCTAGTAACAGCTTCGCCCGTTTCTCTCACCACCTGTTGACCACAGACGGGACAATGGGAAGGCATAATGAAAGGTTGAGTATCAGCGGGACGTAGTTCTTTGATGACCCGGACGACTTCGGGAATGATTTCTCCGGCTTTGCGAACAATCACGGTGTCGCCAATACGGATATCTAATTGCTCAATGCGATCGCTATTATGTAAGGTAGCACGGGAAACAGTTGTTCCCGCTAATTGTACTGGCAACATTTCCGCTAAAGGAGTTAATGCCCCAGTTCTGCCCACATTGACAGTTATTTTTACTACACGGGTTGGGGCTTCTTCCGCCGGATATTTTAAGGCTATAGCCCAGCGGGGAAACTTCTGTGTAAACCCCAATTGTTCTTGGAGTCTAAACGTATTTAATTTAACGACAACACCATCTGTCATGTAGGGAGAATTCAGCCGTTCTGTATCCCAATATTGGTAATATTCAGCAACTTCAGCGATAGAATGGCAGAGTTTATGATTGGTATCCACTCGAAAACCCATTTTTTGCAACAATTCCAAAGCCTCCCATTGAGTATTGGCAATACTAGAATCATCCAAGCCTGTAATATGCAGAGTATAAGCAAAGAAATCTAACTGTCGCTGTGCTACAATCCGTGAATCTAATTGTCTGAGCGTACCCGCCACAGCATTACGCGGATTAGCAAATAACTGTTCTCCAGCCTTTTGTCTCTTCTCATTAATTTCCTTAAATACCTGTAAAGGTAAGAATGCTTCTCCTCGGACTTCCACCTTAGCAATATTTTCTAACCCGTCAAAATTCAAACGGAGGGGAATTGAGCGAATAGTCCTGACATTTTGGGTAATATCCTCACCCATTACCCCATCTCCTCGCGTTGTCCCCCTGACTAAGAAGCCATTTTCGTAAGTCAAAGCCAAAGCTGCACCATCAATTTTTAACTCAGATACATATTCTACTTCTCCGGTATTATACTGAGTAGGTGAGTATCGCCGCCACCGTTGATCCCAACTTTGCAATTCTTCAATATTGAAAGCATTTTCCAGGCTATATAGGGGAATATTGTGACGAACTGAAGTAAAATGGGTGGCAGGGCGATCGCCAACACGCTGAGTTGGACTATCAGGAGTAATTAATTCGGGATTTTGCGTTTCTAATTCTTGCAACTCTCGATACAGCCGATCATAAACCGTATCTTCCATAACTGGCGCATCTAAAACATAATAGGCATAACTAGCTTGTTGCAATAAGCGGCGTAACTCTTCTATACGTTTTACTTCCGGCTGATTTGACATCATCAGTTTCATAACAAAAAAATAATAACGGTGGGAATTTAATTATAGGAATCCGGTTTGATTCTGTGAATTTACTTGTGTGGTCAGGGAACAGCGAACAGCGAACAGCGAACAGTCAACATTCAACAGTCAACAGTCATCATGACTCAAACTTTCACAAACAAACCCCCCATTATTATCGCTCATCGCGGTGCAAGTGGCTACCGTCTTGAACATACTTTAGCTAGTTATGAATTAGCAATTGATTTAGGTGCTGATTATATTGAACCCGATTTAGTTATTACTAAAGATGGTGTTTTAATTGCCCGTCATGAAAATGAAATCTCTGAAACTACAGATATTGCTAATCATTCCGAATTTGCTCATTTAAAAACTACGAAAATTATTGATAATGAAATTAAAACAGGTTGGTTTACAGAAGACTTGACCATAGCAGAAATCAAAACCTTAACAGCTAAAGAACGTATTCCCCAATTACGCCCTCAAAATCTAGTTTATGAAGGAATATTTCCTATTCCCACTTTTACAGAAATCATTGATTTAGCCCAGCATAAAAGTCAAGCAATTGGCCGTAATATCGGCATTTATCCTGAAACGAAACATCCCAGTTATTTTCAATCAATTGGTTTACCATTAGAAGACACTTTATTATTAAGCTTACAAACAGTTAATTTACCCATATTTATTCAATCCTTTGAAGTTAGTAACCTCAAAGAATTGTCTCGAAAAACAGATTTACCATTAGTCCAACTCATTAATGATACTGGTCAACCTTACGATTTTGCGATTAATCATAATCCCCGAAATTATGCAGATTTATTAAATCAAAAAGGGTTAAAAGAAATTGCCAAATATGCCCAAGCAATAGGTGTAAATAAAAACTTATTAATTCCCAGAGATAATCATGGTCAATTACTATCACCAACACCTTTAATTATAGATGCTCATGCAGCTAATTTACAAGTTCACGCTTGGACTTTTAGAAATGAGGATTTTTTCTTACCCTTAGACTGTCAAGGAAATCCTGAACAGGAATATCAATCATTTTTTAAATTGGGTGTAGATGGTGTATTTAGTGATTATCCAGATAAAGCCTTAAAAGTCAAACTCTATGAATAATCTAATAATATAAGTAGGTTGGCGTTGAAAATTGTCGTTATGGCAAGGCAAAAGGCAAGAGGCAAGAGTGAAGAGGGTTTGGGCGATTTTACGTTTCTTTACACAGTTTGGTTTTATTGTGTTCACCTACTTACTCTTAGTTTTATCCTAGATGCTATTTATCAGATATATTATTCATAATGGCTGTATGATTAGCTTAAATTATAGAAAATCAATAATACTTTTGATATTTATAACTTTTAGCAATTTGCCTTTATATTTCCTTAATAATTAATTGAGAATCTTTTCTATTTATCAACGAGGTTGCTATACTTTCAGCGATTTGCTATAATTTCAGAGAATTTCATAATTGGGTTACTATTGTCAATTTTAGATTTTTCAGAAGATGTTAGTCTCAAACCCTTGATTGACAGTAGGTTCAGAAATCATTTTTCCAGGCTAATACAAAACTTTACAAAATTAATAGCTATTCCTTCAACAATTGTAGCCATGAATTTGCTCAGAAATAATCTAATTTGAGCGATCGCAAAAATTTCCTATTGACAAATTGACGAAAAAGTGATATTCAACAGCTATTCCTTCAACAATTGTAGCCATGAATTTGCTCAGAAATGATCTAATTTGAGCGATCGCAAAAATTTCCTATTGACAAATTGACGAAAAAGTGATATTCAACCTGGCAATGTTATTAATGATAAGAAAATAGGCTAAAAACCCTTGAGGGCAAGTTTTGGAGGGTTTCCTCACATCAACTCTTAATTAATGTTTGGAAACCTGGATCATTTTTAATCTCATCAAAGTCAATATCATTTACAGCATCTTCTCGATAACTGGGATTAAATTCAATAGCTTTTTGCAGATTTTCTAAAGCTAATTCAATTTTTCTTTGTAGTGCATAACAGGCAGCTTTGTTGTAATAAGCACTAGAATAATCAGGTTTGATTTCTAGTGCTTTATCAAAACTGATAATTGCTTGATCATCTTCTCCCAACATTACCAATGTGTAACCCCGTTTATCCCAAATTTTGGGAGAGTTGGGTTGAAATTCTAAAGCTTTATCAAAAGAAGCAACTGCATCTTCACAACGTTCTAATTCTAGCAAAGATAAACCACGATTTACCCAAGCAACCCCATCATCAGGTTTGATTTTAGTAGCTTTATCAAAACAGTTAAATGCCTCTTGATGTTTTCCTAAATTTCCACAAGCCACACCAATATCACACCAAGCTTGATGATATTCAGGATTAATTTTGATAGCTTGATTATAGGAGGCTATAGCATCTTTGTAGCGTTTTAATCTATTGAGAATTATCCCCCGTTTTAACCAATTTTCTGGATTTTCTGGTTGAATTTTAATGAGTTGTTCATAAATAGCTAAAGCATCTTCATGGCGTTTTTCTAAAAATAGCACTTCTGCTTGTTTGATATAATCATCAATAGAAATTTCTGGTTGTAATGATTCTGATTTTTGTTCTATTGCTGGTAATATTGTAGGTGTAATTTCTGCTAATTCTTTGAGAATTATCTCTTTACGTTGTTGAGCATCAATTTCTAAGTTTTGCAGATTTTCTAGAACAGTAACTTGCTGTTTTTGCACATCATTTTGTAAATCTGAAAACTGAGATGTAAATTCTCCTCCAGATTTTTCCAGATTCTCAATTATTTGCTGTTGTCGTTGAATAGCCGTATTTTGTAATTCTCTTAGTTGGTGAGAAAATTCAATTTCTAAGTTTTGCAGATTTTCTAGAACAGTAACTTGCTGTTTTTGTACATCATTTTGTAAATCTGAAAACTGAGATGTAAATTCTCCTCCAGATTTTTCTAGATTCTCAATTAGTTGCTGTTGTCTTTGAATAGCTGTATTTTGTAATTCTCTTAGTTGGTGAGAAAATTCAATTTCTAAGTTTTGCAGATTTTCCAGAACAGTAATTTGCTGTTTTTGCACATCATTTTGTAAATCTGAAAACTGAGATGTAAATTCTCCTCCAGATTTTTCTAGATTCTCAATTAGTTGCTGTTGTCTTTGAATAGCTGTATTTTGTAATTCTCTTAGTTGGTGAGAAAATTCGCTTTGTAATACAGCTAAATCTTCAAGCAATTGATATTTTTGAACTTGGATATCAGTTTTTAATTCAGTAATGTCTGATTTAAATATATTATTAAGGGTTTCGATATTACCTAGAACTATATCTTTTTGAGTTTTAACATCTAATTCAAATTGAGATAATTCATTATTAAATTCTGATTGTAGTTTTGCTAAGTTCTCAACAATATGAAATTTCTCTTGTTGAGTTTCTGACTCTAACCCTTGAAATTGAGATATTAAACCAGCGCGAGATTTTTCAATATCACTAATAGCAATATCTTTTTGATTTTCCACTTCTGATTTGAGTTGGGTAAATTGAGAAAATAACTCAAATTCTAACTTTTTGATATTGTCAATTGTAATTTTTTGCTGTTGAGCAGATAAAGTTAATTGTTCTAGTTGAGTATTTAATCTAAACTCTAAATTACTGATATTCTCTTGAGCAGATTTAACTTCAATTTCCAAAGCTGTTAAAAACTCTTGTTTTGACTTGGGTAAATCAGATAAAAGAATAGATAAATTTTCTTCTTCACCTTGAATTTTTTGTTTAAGAGCATTAACTTCCTGTGCTAATTCTTGAGTAGTGTTTTTAGATTTTTGAATCAGTTGTTTTGCTTCTGCTTGAACTGTAGTTAATTGAGTTTGCAAATTTTCAATTCCTTGAATCTGCTGCATTGCTCTTTCTCCAATTTCCCGAATTACGGCTCGACGAAAAAACCATAATATGGCAATTAAAGCCACAGGAAATAAACTTAAAATAGTCAACCAGATATTGAGTAAGGTATTCGTGCGAGTAAAAGCTCGTTCAAAATCAGATTGGACTTGTTTTTGAGTGCGGGTTTCTTGTCGCAGTCGTGCTAATTCTTCCCGTTCCTGATTTGATAGTACCTGAGCCGTAGCAGATGGTACAAGATACCCACTGATAAAAGCCGTTGATAGCAGCAAGGGTGACAAGAAAATGGCGCTTTTTAAAGCTAGATTTGAGTATAAGGGGTTTTTGTTCTTCATCACTATTTTCCCTATCCGGTGGTTAGTATTGACAGCGGTGTGCTTATATGCCATCTATGATAGATGATTGTTGTAGGGTGACTGGATTTCTATGGGGTTTTTTGATATTAACAGATTTGGGTGGAGGATGGAATTATGGATAAATACCATTTAGCCATCAACCATTTTAATTTCATTGTAAAGATAGTGCATTAGCTAGAGTATAACGCACTCTAAAACTATTGATAAACTACATCATTAGACAGGAACAATTACTCTGAAAGTCAAGTTTATTCTAGGTTCAACTTTCTTCGATATCTTAGGAATTTGATGCTGCCAAAAATGCTGCGTTTCACCAGCCATTAACAAAAAACTACCATGTGTTAACTCAACTTCTGCTTTCAAATCTTTGTTGTTCTTATGCCTAAACATAAACCTTCTCGTACCACCAAAATTAACAGAAGCAATCACAGGATTTTTACCTAGCTCTTTTTCCGCATCTGTATGCCAAGACATTCCATCATTTCCATCACGATAAAGATTGAGCAAAACGCTATTGAATTGAGATTCTACAATTCTCTCAATTTGCTCTTTTATTAGTAGCAAAGTTGGTGTCCAAGGTTCAGGATCGAAATGAATACCTGAAAATTTATATGAATTACCTTTATTTCCATACCAAGCTGTCTTTCTTGGTACATCTACTACCTTACCATAGATATTCATTCTATCTTGTCGCCATTTAATATCACTATGCAGAACTTGAAAAAAGTCATCGCTCTCTTGCTTTGTGAAGAAATTAGGGTAAAAAGTAACTTCCCCATCTGGTAAAGATAGTATTTGTTTCCTTGTGTTATTAGTCGCTGTATGACCAATAGCATCAAACCCAGAAAATAAGTCTCCTTGAACAAAATTTGTAGTTTGTTTACTGCTCATACAAGTTTATTTTTCAAAGTTATGGTAGAGTTTGGAATATTCATGAAATGTTACTAAAGGCACTTATACGACTTATTCAACTGATCATGAACAAGTCTAAGTGTTGGAAAAATGAGTGCTAATAAATATGCTGCCGATAAGTAGGTGGGCGTTAAAAATTGTCGTTGGGGCAAGGGAACAGGGAACTCTTAACTGGGAACAGAGTTTTGAGTGATTTTACTTTTCTTCACATACCTTTAAATTTTTCTGTTCACCTACTTAGGTGTAATTAAAAGATTAGACATCTCCAGAAAAGGCTGAAGAAAAAGCATTTTCTTATTTTTATTGGTTGTATGGGGGAACTACAGATTCTCAGTTGGGTAATGGTGTGAAAAAACCGCAAACAAATATCCGTTTCTTAACAGGTTTAGATTCGCCTATGGGGACGGTTCATGGTTTATCTAAATACCCTTATATGCGGGAAGGAAGACGGATTATTGGTCGTCCAAGTTGGGGACAACCGGAAGGTTTTGGTATTTGGGAAGTTGATATTTCTCGGCGTAATTATAATGATGAATATTATCGGAAAACTTTGCCAGCAAATATGTATGGCAATCTAAAAGCAACTGTGGCTGGTTTGGAGGCGACATCTGTAATTAGTGGGGAAATTCCTCCAGAAAAAGTTATTCGCCGGAGTCGTTCGACAATTTACCCTGATGCTGTGGGTATTGGTCATTATGCCATAGATTTTCATCCTTGTATGGCAAAAAGTCCGGTGGAAGCACCTGGTAATCAGGAACGTGCTGGAGAAAGGCGGGGTGCAGGACTTGCTTATCCTTTTCAAATTGCCTTACGGGCAATGATTCCCCAAAAAATTGATAATTTATTGGTAGGGGGAAAAAGTATTGCTACTAGTCATATTGCGGCGGCGGCTTATCGGGTTCATTCTTTTGAATGGTCTTCTGGTGCGGCTGCGGGAACTGTGGCGAGTTTTGCACTAAAAGAAGGAATCGCACCATATCAATTGGTTGATGATTTACCTCAACAAGAACCACAATTACAAATTTTAAGAAAGTTGTTGGAGGCGAATGGGAATCCTACGGCTTTTCCTGATACTTCTATTTTTAATGAAAGTTGGGATGATTGGCGGTAGTAAATTGGGCGCAGGCCCTGCGCCCCTACTTTCTCACTCAGCCAGCAATGGATTAAACTGGTTATTTGTAATGTCAGTTTTTACAATGTCGTTTTTGGCTGATTTTTCTATGGTGACAAGAATTGCAGATGTGTACAGTATGGCTTCAGCACCAACTGTGACACCTGACCGGGTTAATCAAGTGACTCGGAAAACCTATCCTAATTATAAGGTGATTGTGTTGAATGATGATTTCAATACTTTCCAGCACGTGGCTGAGTGTTTGATGAAGTATATTCCGGGGATGTCGGGCGATCGCGCTTGGGATCTCACTAATCAGGTACACTATGAAGGACAAGCGATTGTCTGGACCGGTCCCCAAGAACCAGCAGAATTATACCACCAACAACTTCGTCGGGCTGGGTTGACAATGGCTCCCCTGGAAGCAGCCTAATTATGTCAAAACCTACTGATGGTAGACTTGTTTGGAATCACTCTACCCATATTCCTGGTCTAATTCCCATTTTAGAACGTTTGTGTCAACAGCATGGGATTGGAACTGTGACACCCGCGGTGATTGGTAGAGCTAAGGGTCATGCACCAAAAATGCAGTTGCGGGTGTCTGTACCTATTCGTGGTGGCTATAAAATCATTGCTCGTCAAGGTAAGACGGTGCAGGAGGTGTTTATCCTCACAACTTTACTACAGGATGAACTCGAAGGTGCGATCGCTATTGCTATGAGAATTGCCTAAATTATGAATTTACAAATAGCAAGGTTGGAGCTAAGTTCAGTTCTAACCTTGACTTTTGATTATTCTTCAATTTTATGACTCCCGGTTCGCCCATTTTTGCGAGAGTTAGAAGAATTCTACTCAGGAGTAAAAGATTGACCACTAAGCTGAGTATAAATAGTAGGGGGAAACCCAAGTAAAACAAGAATACGCTGCTGTAAAGGGGAAAGAGTAGTTAAATGAGTGTAGACTTCATTGTTAACCTCAATTAATATCAATGTGATTTCTTTAAATGCAACAAGAAGCATTTCAGCAGTAGGACGTGCCGTTTTACGCTGAGGATTACCAGCATAAAGTCCAGCCAATTTTTCTTGATTTTTGTCAAGATGGCGACGAACCTGAAACTCTAAAAGAGTCAAAACTCGCAAACCAATTGAAAGTAGTCGGATCAAACCAGTAATATGGTCTTCACGTTGTAAATAAATTGGAGTTAAAGAAAGAGGAAAGCCTTTAAGTCGAGCAAATCCTCGTTCTGTCAAATACTCATCTCTATAAGCACGAACTGCTTGTTTCAAACTCAGGTTAGCTTCAGTTTCATTAGTGACATAAACTCGCCAGCCTAACAGTTGAACTTGTTGTTTTACCGCGTCTTCATTAATTTTAAAATCTAAATTAAAGGAAACTTCTTCTATTATTTGAGATTGACGTTCGCCATATTGTCTTTTAACTTTTTCAACTCGCTGAGTTTGAATATCAATTTCAAATAATCCCCCAGTCCGATAACGCTTGAGAATCTCAGCTACAGATAACTCCCACTCTGGAAATGATGTCAGCTTTTTCTTGCCGCGTTTGGGGATTTTTAGTTGTTCAAGAGCATGAACGGTTTTCTGTATGCGTTCACGTAGATATTTTTCCTCTGTCTGGGCAATGGCATAAGAACGGACTACTAATTGTCGCTCTTCCCAAGATATTTCTTGCTCGTTAATCTTTTCTTTTTGGAGCAATTTTAGTTCAAATCCTTCAGCAATCTCTCTCGTTTTTCCATCTGCATAATCATAATTGATAGTTGTCAATTCTTGTTTTTCATCCCAAACTGGTTGCAGATATTCTCTTAATTTTTCTGTCGGTGTTTGCTTGGCATTTAAAGGACATAGATAAAAATCTCCCCCTGATACAATATGGATTCTTGTCCCCATTGATGCCATTTTACAGTCCCCAATATACAGTAATCCTGGCTGTTTTAGCGTCGAACGGACTCTCTCAATTGCGGGGATATATAAAGGGTCATCTGCTTTTTCTCCCGATAATATTTCTGTTGCTATTGGCATTCCTAATGGGTCTAATGTTGATAGCATGATTTTGACTTGTGCCAAATCTGGACGATGGTCTTTGCTATGACCCCATTGAAATAGCCCTTCAGTATTCACCCCGCAATAACTTGAAGCTGTTGTACTATCCAGTCTTACCCGTTCTGGTTTGATATCATACACTTGCAACAAATTACTTCCCAGTTCTTCCTCAAACGCATACCAGTTCTCGTCACAGTTAAGGTAACGCAATACTGCTTCTAATCGGTCATCGGTTAGGTCAAGTTCGTTTAAGCTTTCACCAATCAATTTTTTCAATGTTTCTAACCGTTTAC
Organism: Anabaena sp. 54; assembly: GCF_017355725.1. Classification (NCBI taxonomy): domain Bacteria; kingdom Bacillati; phylum Cyanobacteriota; class Cyanophyceae; order Nostocales; family Nostocaceae; genus Anabaena; species Anabaena sp. 54. The sequence goes on along the minus strand of NZ_JAAVWA010000032.1, from coordinate 10,686 downwards.
CAGCCCAGGCTTGAACTTGATTTAAACGGTGGTCTGCTTGCGATAAGATATGTGTTAACCAGATCACTGCTACATTCCCCAAGCTTTGTCCTCGCCAATTTCCATGGGTGGGGAAGTTTTTATCTATTAGCTTTTGTACACCCATCCGTTCTATCTGTGTGAGTAGTACGGGTATGTCATCTACTCGTTCGTTTGTAATTATGGATTCAGTTGCCATAACGTCGAACATATACTTACTTAGCTTATTTTGTATAACCTGTCTCTGATTATACTTTTATCTGCACATTTTTCCTAACTCCCTAAAAAATGGGCGAACCGGGAGTTATGAACTGCAAACTTATGTAACGGTAAACTCAAAATACAAGAAAATGTTAAGAAATATGACAAAGCTGTAGTAATTCTTAAAGTCATCATTACAGCGTCCCAGTCAAATAAAAATACTTTTTCTATCCCAAAAGCAACGCAATAAACTAACCAGTACGCAAAGCTCATTCTTAAGAGACTTTGTTCTGTTTCTTGAAAATCATCTATGGCTTGATTATCATCCTTTAATAACCATAGACCGACAATACAAGCGATTGAGGAAATAGCCACCACAAATTCATGGCAACATAAATTCACTGTAGGCATTGATTTTTGTCTCCATTTCCAATGTTTTTATATTCCTATGGAAATTTAGTTTAAAGGAATATGCTGGAGAGTTGTACAAAATAGTTACAAACTGCAATCCCTCAACAAGTTTCTTCACAAATCCCAATACCTGAAAAGTCATGATTGCTGTATCAAATGTTTTACCCCTCCCTAACCCTCCCCTTATAAAGGGGAGGGAACTAAGTAGGTTGGCGTTGAAAATTATCGTTATAGCAAGGCAAGAGTAAAGAAGTTTTCAGCGATTTTACGTTTCTTTACACAGTTTGATTTTATTGTGTTCACTTACTTACGTTGTTATTGCGGCATTTTCTGACAAAAATCTCATCATATTGATGTCAGTCATCTAACTTAGGGTTAATTTAAAATATCTAACTTAGGATTAATTAAATTACTTTGACTAAAGCATAAGCTGGTTATAGCAGGTTAATTCCAACTATGTTATTTTGGAGATATTAAGATAATGTTGCAAGAAAATTTTACGACTTCTCAGAAGGGAATAGATGCTTCTTTAATTGGTTTTGATGAAAGTTGTTTATCGGAATTAAGTTCGGAACAAGCCTCTAATATTGTTGGAGGATTTACACTTAAAAATAATACAGAAGCACCAAGGATTTTCTATAATTTTGGGGAGAAGTCACCCCTCAAACAACAAACTTTACAACCAGGAGAGAGCGGTACTTATCCCGGAGAGTTTATTTTGTATAATTCTTCGGCATCAAAACCCGGAATTAGTCCAGCAGTATTCAAAGCAGACCCTTCCGGTTCATTTAGTCTAAATCAATCAGGAACTAAGATAATTCCTACTGATCTTAGTTCTTCTAATGGAAGTACAGATTGTTAAAAAAGCCTGTAAAGGAATTTTGAATAAACAGCCTCTAGAACTTAATCTGGAGGTTTTATTTATAAGTAGTTTGGTCATTGGTCATTGGTCATTGGTTATTGGTCATTGGTCATTGGTCATTGGTGAAAACGATTCTTCTTTCTTCTTTCTTCTTTCTTCCTTCCTCCTGACTCCTGACTCCTGACTCCTGACTCCTGCTAAACTACTTCACAAGAATGAACTAAAGGTAATAATGGACCTATTTGTTCTTGTCCATTTATAGCTAAATCACTATGACATAAATACAATTTATCAGACACCCGCGCCAGTAAATCGGTGACAATTTTTTGTAATCTTTGTGCTTCGGCTAGTTGTTCATCTGCGGCTGTCCAAGGTTGTCCTAACCTATCTCGTAAAAATAAAGTAGCACCAAATAAAGTAGCTGCACCACCTTTTGCCCACAGTGGTGAACCAATATCTAACCAAAAATGCCAACGGTGATGTTTACGACTTGCACGATACTGAAAGATGGTTGCTAAAGTTACGGCTTTTCTACTGCTACCGATAGGACGGATAGGATAGGGATTTGCAGTAATTGTTCCTCGTCGCAGCAGTTGAATAAATATGGCTATCGCCACGCTATCGCTATCACTAATGGTAATACTAAGGGTTTCTGGTGTATGCAGTGAAAGTAATAGAGTATCATTTTGTTTTAAGCGGGCATCTACTTCCCAATAATGTTGAGCGGTTTCTATTAATTCTCTTAATGCTGCTAATTCTTGATATGAAGGGGTTTTATCCTTACACACAAACTCTTGAATGGCTTTGTAGAGGAGAAAAATGGGGGTGAGGAGAAGTCCCTGGTGATATTCCTCTCTCTGTTTGCCAATCCATTGTAATATATCTTCATACGCCTGAGTGGCAATATAGCCAATTCTATCCCAGCGTTCAAAGGTTTTCACTGGTAATAAATTGGGTGTGTCGGGGTGGGGAACGAAACAAGCATCAGCGATTAACCCAGCCCGCACCGGATCTATTTGAGAATGATGGAATTCTTTTTCCTGCCCATTTTGGGTTTGATATTGACTCAAAACCACCAACATTTCCGCCACTGCATCCCTATCTACTAACCGCCCCAAACCGGGGTAAACTAGAGCCATGAGGGTAAGTAATGCTCTCACCACTGAAGAACTGATTAAGGGGCGTTGTTCGTTGAGAGATTCTACCTCGATATTTTGTTTAGTTAATATTTCTACTAGAGTATAACGAGCGATCGCATCTAAACCCGGCGCAATAATTACTACTTCATCCGCCGCTACTTCCCCTGACTGCACCCCATCAATAATGATCTCGGCTGTTTGGCGTAATAATTGGGCGCGGGAATTAGTTTGAATAGGCTTGACACAACTGGGTAAACTCAACATCGTCATTGGCTGTGTTACCAATTCTACCATTTGCTCAGTCAAAGAATATCCCAAACTATTTACAGGTGGTGAAGTTAAAGTTTCTACTTGACAACGCCCAGATAATTGGTATAAATACTCAGGATCTGCACCTAAACCCCAGCGGACAGCCCCATGAGGATTATAGCTAAAAGCCCCCACAGCACCAGCATCTAACAAAAATGCAAATAAGTTAGCAGCGATCGCCGGATAATCATCCACATCATCTGCTATGATCCCTTGATAACGGTGTTTTAAATGCTGTTGATAGCTACCATCAGGTAATAATTTTTGGTGATACAATTCGGTAATTAGTGCATAAGTCAATAAACCTGTTTCTAAACACCAATTTCGCCAATTTAGTAGTAAAAAACCCAAAAAATCCGGCTCTAAATTGATAGAATTATCCTCTAAACCACTTTGTAATATCTGGGGAATATCTTCACAGGATACACCGCTATAAGCTGCCAATTGCCATAAATCTAGAATCCTTCTGACCAAACGATTCTCATTCATCCCTACACGCCGCAAAACTTCTGAATTTAACTGAGAACTCCAGAGTTTCGTCGCCAACTCTTGTTCCGTTTCGGGACGTAATCTAACCGGAAATTGTGCTTTGATTGACCATGAATCAATTAGCAACGGCCAAAACAAAATTACCTCATCTTGGAAAAAACCTAAAGCCGTTTTGACACGAATAGGATATTTTCCCAGTGTTAAAGTAGTAACTCTATCAGCTAATTCCCTGCGATTATCATCATTAGCAGCTAACAATAAAATACCTGGTTCTTTTTGGTGTAAATTTAAATTTTGATCTATAGATTGGGTTTGAGAATTGTTAAGATTTTTATTATAAAATGAACCAGAAACTTGATTATTAACTTGCAACCAAGCATCAAAATAGCTGACCAAGCGAGTAGTTTTACCACTACGACTAGTACCAAAAATCCAAAGAGAATCAGAAATCATGGTTTTTGCGTTAACTTAAGTTTAAGAATTTAGTAGATAATCCCAAATAATCGTCTCGATGAAAAGTACCGTGTCTAGCCAAAAAATATACCCTTTTTTATTGTCTGCTTACAGATGGTATCTACTGACACCAGAACGTTCTTTAAGTACAGCTTATCAAGCAGCTATAAAAATTAAGGAAATTGAAGATCAACACTTTAATGGTAACAAAATAGACTTCGAGTTTACCATACACAGTGCCAGTGTCATGGATTATTTTCAAGGAGATTTGCAAAAGTTATTAAAAACTGTGCAAATGCGGCTGACAGAATTTAAAGCTAGTCGGTGGTTTGCGAATGAATCTAAACAAAAAGCTGCCCTAAAATTGGGTATAGAATATTCTAGCCCCGCATTAATTTTAGAGAAACTAGAATTCATTGATCAAGTTACCTCCAAATATACTAATAATGATATAGATACAAATTATAACAACTCCAACTCTTCACCTGTTGTACCAGCCACAGATTTAGTTAATTCCCAACAATTTATTCCTAAAACATCAAATCAAGCCAACAAAAATACACCGAAAGGAAAAACTAATACAACAGGTATTTTACCACGGTCAATTTTAAGCACAATCACTCGCCTACAGGTAGAATTAGATCCAGAATCTGAACAAAATGTAGTTCAAAATTTTCGGAAAGCTCAACAAAGAAGTATTATCTCAATTCGGTTTATACTTTTACTAATTATCGTTCCTCTTCTAACTCATCAATTATCCAAGGCTTTAATTGTTAGTCCATTGGTAGAACATTTTCGCCATGATAAAACAGTAGAAGTTTTCCTAAATGGAGAAATGGAAGAAGAAGGATTATTAGCATTACAAAGATTTGAAGAAAGAACCAAATTTGAAGCCTTAATTAGTAATGCACCTCCTCTTACTGCCGAAGAATTAGAACTCAAAATAAAGAAGAAAGCAGAGGAAGTCAAAGAGGAATTTCGTAAAGAAAGTGATAATGCTATTAAAAATGTATTTGCTGATATTTTCGCAGTAATTACCTTCACCATCTTATTACTTGTTAGTAAGCGTTCTATCGCAGTCCTCAAAGAATTTTTTGATAACGTAGTTTATGGTTTAAGTGATAGTGCTAAAGCATTTATTATCATTTTATTTACCGATGTTTTTGTCGGTTTCCACTCTCCTCACGGTTGGGAAGTTCTCTTAGAAGGAATATCACGACATTGGGGATTACCAGCCAATCGTGATTTTATTTTCTTATTTATTGCCACATTTCCCGTAATTTTAGATACGATCTTCAAATATTGGATTTTCCGTTACTTAAATCGGATTTCACCTTCTGCCGTTGCTACCTACCATAACATGAATGAATAGCCAGCATTTTGCCAACATTACTATTAGCTTACCAATATTTATGGCTAGTTCCGTAATTTCCAACTCTTACTCTCTGTGCCTCTGCGCCTCTGCGTGCAGTAAAATCATTCTTTTAATCAGCATTAAGATGAAGCTGCGTAGAATAATATTTTCAGGGTAAGTAGGTGAACACAATAAAACCAAACTGTGTAAAGAAAAGTAAAATCGCCCAAACCCTCTTCACTCTTGCCTCTTGCCTTTTGCCTTGCCATAACGACAATTTTCAACGCCAACCTACTTAATTGACCGCAGATAAACAGATTGTTGATATCTGACGCACCTTACCAATGTGCCAGTTGCGTAAATTGTCAAATTAGTTAATTTTTTAATACAAAAATACATAAGTCTTTACAAAAAACATCTTGTTTATACCATACTGTTCAGGGTATATTCCAATAGAGCCGTTGCGGTTTAGTAGCAGATTTACACACTCTGGGCAAATATACAACCAAAAGTTGAGCATCTATGGATATATCTAATGTTCGTGACGACTCCAATTCACCACTTGTCACTTCTAGTATATTGAGTAACGACTTTTTACCCGTAAACCCGTTAGATAAAAATTCCCATTCATTCATTCATTCATTCAGAATTTGATTCCCTTGCTACTATTACACCAACACAATATCTGAATCAAGAAATTCTCCCAATTACACAAATAGCACTACAAAAATTTTCCAATTCCTCTGAGTTCTCAAATAATATAGAATTAGCTTTTGGCTATGGTTGCAATGTTGAATTCGCACATCAAATAGTTGACAATTTAGCCAGTGGTCAAGAAATTCCCAATATCCAAATTATCCCTCAATCTCAGTTAAAAGCTGATGGAGCATTTGGCAATAATACTATTTATATCTCTCAAGATTTAGTTAACTCACAACAGTCTAATTTTAGTCAAGTTGTCAATGTCCTGTTAGAAGAAATGGGACACTATATAGATTCGCAAATAAATATTCAAGATGCTCCCGGAGATGAAGGCGCAATTTTTGCTAAACTCGTTCAAAATCAACCTTTAGCACCAGGAGAACTAATAACATTAAAAGCGGAAGATGATCATGGTATCTTAAATATTAACGGGCAAAATATCGCCATAGAACACGCGGATACTCATGGAGTATTTCTAGTTGATAATACAGGAAGAATCTCAATTGACTTCTTAGCTGACTCCGGTAGTTACCATAACGAAATGGCTATTTTCAGCCTTGAGAATATGGATAGTTTAACACCTGGTTCAGCAGATTATATCAAAGAAGCGGCTCGTCGGGCTTTAAGTAATTCAACATTAGGATATACAGTAATTATTGATATTAACGAAGGTGCGAAATTTGTTGGAGAAATAGGAGAAAGTAATAAAAATGATGGAAATTATTCTGGTTTAAAAACCTTCAGTTTTACCCCTGGAGGTAAAATTGCATTTATGTTAGTTCCCCAAGGAACTGTTCAACAAGTATTTGATAATCCCAACGCAGGTAATAGTCAACGTCCCTTATTTTCTATTGCGGCTGCTAATCCCAATAATGCCACACAAATAGGACAATTAGTGCCAGGTACTTTTGGTTGGGAAGATATTAGAAATGACCAAAGTACAGATGCAGATTACAACGATATTATCTTTAAAATTCAAGGTGCGATTGGATCACTAACAGATATAGGAGGATTATTTGCTAGTGGTAAAGATTGGCGGAATGTTCCCTTAGCTCAAGAAATTATTACCTTTGCTTCCCAATCTAATAATACAACCTTAATAGCCAAATTATCTCAAGATACAGGAGTTAGTAATTTAGATATTATTACTAATAATCCAGAAATTTCCGGTTCTGTCAACAATGCTGATAATATTAGCAAATTACAAGCTAAATTCAGTGATGGTAGTAATTTCGTTGATATTTTATCTGAGTTAAAAGCAAATGGCAGCTTTGTTTTAAATAAAGAGAAATTAGCTCAAATTAAAGGTGGACAAATCGCAGACGGAGACTATCAATTAAATTTACGTGCTGAAGATAAATTTGGTAATATTTCTGAATTTTTAGTTAAATTCACCTTGGATACAACTAAACCAGGAATACCCACAGAAGTAGGTTTGAAAAATGATGGTGATAGAGTTACAAATCAAAATACACCAACTATTACAGGTAACGGAGAAAATGGTGTATTCATAGAACTATTTGATGGACAAAATAAATTAGGACAGACAACAGTTGTTAATGGTTTTTGGGAAATTACCACATCTCAAATTACCGATGGATTGAAAAAATTAACTATCACAGCCACCGATATTAGTGGTAATCCGAGTGATGCTAGTAATACAGAATTTACCATTGATTCTGCTTTACCACAAATTAATATTACCAATCCTCAAACTAATGCAATATTGAATCCAGGTGCAAGATTGCAAGGTACTGTAAATGGTACAGGTTCAACAATAGATAAATTAAGTTATCGTTTTGGTAATGGTAGTGAAATTAATGTACCAGTAAATAATCAAGGTGCATTTGATGTTGAATTGAATTTAACCGATTTATCTGGACAACAAAACCTGATTATTAAAGCGGTTGACTTAGCCGGAAATAGTAAAGAAACTACTCAAAATGTAGTCGTCAATCAATCAACACCAGACACAACAGCACCATCAATTACTGCTAGTCTTAATAATGATACAGGCATCAACACCGATGGTATCACTTTCGATTCTACCATCACAGGAACAGTCACAGATATCAGTGAAATAACCACATTCCAAGCTAAGTTAAATTCTGGCAACTTTGTAGATGTTTTAGCTAAGTTGCAAAATGGTAATTTTACTTTAGATACAGCCACACTAACTCAAATTAATGGTGGACAATTACCAGATGGTGTTTATCAACTTAATTTGAAAGCAGAAGATAAGTTTGGTAATATTTCTAGCGAAGTTAAATTAGACTTTACCCTGGATACCACAGCACCACAAACACCGGGCTTCATGTTAGATTCTCTGGTTGATTCTGCACCTATTGGAGATTCTCAGACAACCTATGATAAAGTCAAACTAATAGGACAAACAGAAGCAAACGCCACCGTAACATTACAACAAACAGGGATATCAATTACTGCTGATGCTGCGGGTAAATTTACATTTACTGATGTACCTCTCATATTAGGTGATAATTCCTTGACTGTGAATGCTAAAGATGCAGCCGGAAATACCAGCACCTTTACCACTATTATTAAACGAGTTGATCAAGATAATAGCGATGTGGTTTTAGATTGGAACGCCACATTGTTAAATGCTATTTACACAGATAAAACAGCACCACCTGTTGCTTCTCGCAACATGGCGATCGCCCAAACCGCCGTCTTTGATGCTATAAACAGTATTACTGGAACTTACAAAAACTATCATTTCACAGGTACAGCCCCGACAATTGTATCAGCAGAAGCCGCCGCCGCCTCAGCCGCTTATACCGTTCTCGTCAATCTTTACCCCAAGCAAAAAGCCTTCTTTGATACTGCTTTAACAACTTCTCTGGCTAAAATTACTGATGGTGAAGCAGAAAATACAGGAGTAACTTTTGGTCAAACTGTTGCCAATGATATCCTCACCTTACGGAGTACAGATGGGGCAAATACAACTGTAAATTATACACCTGGAACTAATCCTGGTGATTGGCAACCAACACCTCCAGCTAATGCTTCAGCCTTGTTACCACAATGGGGACAGGTGACACCATTCGGATTAACGAGTGGTTCTCAGTTCCGTCCTGCTGGTGAACCCGCTTTAACGAGTGATCAATATACTACAGACTTCAATCAGGTCAAAGATTTAGGCAGTATTAATAGTACCACCCGCACTGCTGACCAAACCCAAATTGCCCAATTCTGGGCTGATGGTGCAGGTACATTTACACCTCCTGGACACTGGAATCAAATTGCTCAAAATGCCGCTGCAACTAAGGGTAATTCCTTAGTAGATAATGCCCGTTTGTTTGCTTTATTAGATATTTCCTTGGCTGATGCGGGAATTGCTGCTTGGGATGCAAAATATACTGAAAATTCTTGGCGACCCATTACGGCAATTCAAAAAGCTGATACAGATGGTAATCCTAACACCACTGCTGACCCCAATTGGAAACCGCTAATTACCACACCACCATTCCCCAGCTATATTTCTGGACATAGTACCTTTAGTGGGGCTGCGGCAAAGGTATTAACAACAATTTTGGGTGATAATGTCAGTTTTAGTGTCAATTCTCTGGGAACACCAGGGGTTGATCGTACTTTCACTAATTTTAATGCTGCCGCAAATGAAGCGGGAATTAGTCGGATTTATGGCGGGATTCATTTCAATTCAGACAATGTGGATGGATACTGGTAAATTGGTGGGTAATTATGTCTTGCAAAACTTGTTAGCGCCGATTACTGAACCAGTGCAAAAGTTGAGTGTGATGCCTGGAGAGCAGTTAAAACTGGAATCACAAGATATTTTTGGTAAAAATGCCAATTTTGCCCTTGAAAGTAAGCAAAGCTTACCGACAGGGATGCTAGATAGCGATGGAACGCTAATCTTTAAGCCCACACCTGACCAAATAGGAACTTATGATTTTACATTGGTTGCTAGAGATGGTCAGCAAGTTACCACCAAGAAGTTTAATTTAGCTGTAGTCGCTGACACATTGACAACTACAAGAATTTCTGGAGTAATTCAAAATACTGATCAGAAAGCGTTATCTGGTGTGGTGGTGAAAATTGGTGATGTATCTGCTACTACGTCCGCTGATGGATCATTTACTTTGACCTTAGCTGGTGTGCCGTCTGCTGATGCAGCTTTGATCATTCAACCCAGTCAACAAGTTGATAATATTGTTTATCCATCCATTGCGGAAAAATTGCCTTTACTGTTGGGTCATGACGTTTATGCAAATGTCAAAAACGTTATTGACCGTCCCATCTTTTTACCACCCATTGATATTAGCAACGCTCAAACTATTAACCCTGCAATTACTCAAACTGTTACCAGTGCGGCGATTCTTGGTTCATCGGTTAAAGTTGCTGCTAACACCTTATTCGATCAAGAAAATAAACCTTATACTGGCAAATTAAGTATTACTACAGTTCCCACAGAACTTACTCCTGCGGCTTTACCTGATAACTTGCGTCCTGATTTGGTGGTGACAATTCAGCCAGGGGAAATGAATTTTAGGACTCCTGCACCTCTGAGTTTACCGAATATAGCTGGATATGCGGCGGGTACACAAATGGATTTATGGTCAATTAATCCGCAAACAGGATTTTTTGATAAGGTGGGAGTAGGACAAGTCAGTGCTGATGGCAAGGTAATTAATCAGCAATTCTCATTTTGAAAAAAATAAGATAAAATTCTCTTAATTTAAGTGTAAACCCTGTATTAAATTATTCTT